>CAXBGQ010000157.1:0-7575 GCA_963975135.1 uncultured Nioella sp.
GCGCCCGCCTTTGCGATATTGCGCCTGATACGTTTTTGCCCCTGACGGCATGACGCGCACGCCAAACCCTACAATCTGGCTGTCCCAGACAAAGAAATCAGCGGCCTCTGATTTGAGGGCATCAATGGCGCGTTTGGTCAGTTTGGGCATCTTGGTTTCTCTCTTTCCCGCGATCTCGTGGAAGCACTGTGGAAGCAACTGGAAGCGTTTCGTGGGGTAAGGGATAGAAAGCCAGAGTCGAAGGCGTCAATATTAAAATAGCAAAAACAATAAGATAGGGTAAGTCAGGGCGGTGGGGCGCAAACGGTAGGAACAGGCAAAAGCTGCCTCATAACCTGAAGGTCGTAGGTTCAAATCCTACTCCCGCAACCAATAATGCCTGTGAAATCAAAACGCTAATGGCCGCCGCAAGGCGGCTTTTTGCGTTCGCGCAACACCCGTGGAAGCAGAACATTCACCGCGCAGGACAACAGCAAGTTCGCCATTCTCGGGCACAAGCGTCACTTGAGTGAACTGGCCCCCTCGATGCGCAATCTTGAACCGCCGGGGCCACCAAGCGTACCCGCTTTGCTCAGCATATCCGAGGCAGCGGATCGTCCTCCAATTCGTCAAGCAACCGCTCACCGCCGATTGCGGTCTCCAGGATGACATGGCCGCGCCCTTTGCGCAGATTGCCGATGGCGCGCGCATCCTTGCCTCCGGGCAACTTGCGCCACGACGCCAAGATGCCCTCCGCCGCGTCGGGAGCCGCGACCGCTACGACGCGCCCCTCGCAGGCAAGATAAAAGGGATCATAGCCCAGAATTTCGCAGACAGATCGCACGCTGTCGCGCACCGGTATCTGTCGCTCCGACAGATACACATCCATCGAAGTCGCCTGCGCAATTTCATGGGCGACGGTTGCCAGCCCGCCGCGGGTCGGGTCGCGCATGAACCGCACCGCCGGATGTGTGGCCAGCGGCAGGGTGAACGGGGTCACGGCAGCGCAATCGGATACGACCGACCCGGTCAATTCGAATTCGCCCCGCGCCAACATGATGGCAATGCCATGATCGCCGACCGGGCCGCTGACAAGGATGACGTCGTTTTCGCGGATGGCCTCGATGCCCAATCCGCAATCCGCGGCCCGCTGACCGATGCCCGTGGTGGTCAGATAGAGCCCGCCCCCTTCGCCGCGCGGCACAACCTTGGTGTCCCCAGCAACAACCCGGACGTCAGCCGCCCGCGCCGCCGCCGCGAGGCTGCTCACGATCCGGTCGAGCAGCGCAATCTCCAGCCCCTCCTCAATGATCGCACTCAGGGTCAGAAAGAGGGGCTCCGCACCGCTGACGGCAAGGTCGTTTACCGTGCCGTGCACGGCAAGCGATCCGATATCGCCACCCGGAAATTCCAACGGAGTGACGGTGAAGCCGTCGGTGGTGATCACCGCCTGCATTCCCGGCGCGATATCTATCGGGGCCGCGTCCAGGCCGACGTTCAGGGACGGATTGGCCAGATGACGCGCGAAAATGTCGTCGATCAGGTCGCGCATGAAGCGTCCGCCATTGCCATGCGCCAGTGAAATATGCCGGTCCTTCATCATGTCGCGCCTGCCCTCTGATGCCCTTCTGTCGCGTCCTGGGCGTGGATGTATTCAATGATCTGGCCAACGGCCAGACCCCCGTCATTTGCCGGAACCTCCCGGTTTCGCAGCACTTGAATGCCCCGCGCCGCCAGCAGGGATGCAATTCGCTCGGACAGAAGCTTGTTCTGGAACACGCCGCCGGTTAGTCCCACCGCGTCATACGCCACCTTTCGGCGTAGCGCGCAGGCTTGCGATACTGCCATCCGCGCCAGGCTTTCGTGGAATATTCCCGATCTGGTTGCGGCCGAGAGACGGTCGTCGGTCAGAACGGCAAGCAAAGGGGCCCAATCCGCCCGCAACACACCGTCCGCATCCTCCACAAGCGGCAGCTCGACCGGATCGCAACCCGGCTTGGCGATGCTCTCCAACAGCAGCGGCCCCCGCGCGGCGCGATCACCCCCAAGCAGATGAAACGGGCGCAGGCTTGCTGCGTGCTGCCACGCGCCTGCATTGCCTGTAAATGCCTCACCGCCCCAAAGGCTGCCGTCGTTGCCAAGGCCGGCACCGTCCCAGGCAAAGATCAGCCACCGGGCAATTTCGGGATGTTCCCCGGCCAGCGCGGAGGCATGCGCCATGTGATGCGGAATCGCCGTGACCGGCAGGCCGGTGGACCGGGCCCACCGGCTGCTGGCATAATCCGGGTTCATGTCGCAGAGCATCCTGCGCGCATCGACCCGGTGCAAGGCCTGCAAATCGGCAATGACCTGCGCAAAAATCGCACGGCTGCGCGGGCTGTCGAGATCGCCGATATGCGGCGACACCACGGCGCGGCGACCCCAGGCCAGCGCGACGGCGGTCTTCAGGTGACCGCCGGTCGCGATCACAGGTTCCGGCACCGGCAGGGCCAAGTCGAACTCCTGCGGGGCCAGCCCCCGGCCCGCGCGGATGACGCGCGGCGATCCGGCGATGACCCGAACAACGGAGTCGTCCGCCGCCCGGATGATTGGCCGGTCATGATGCAGAAACGCATCCGCGACCGCCGATAACCGCCGCTCTGCGTCGTCGTTTTCGGTGATCACAGGCTCACCGCTGATATTGCCCGATGTCATGACCAGGGGGGCACCGAAATCACCAAGCAGCAGGTGGTGGAGCGGGCTGTAGGGCAGGTAAACGCCCAGTTCCGCCAGATCGGGGGCAATCGCCGGGCTCAGCCCCGAGTCCGGGTGGCGACGGGTCAGCACGATAGGCCGGGCGCTGTCGAGGCAAGCGCGGGCCTCAACCGGGTCGAGGGAAACATGACCTCGAAGCGCGTCCAGGCCATCATCGCCCCTGGCCGGGAACATCACCGCCAGTGGCTTGTGTGGCCGGTGTTTCAGGGTGCGCAGCCGCCGCACCGTCGCGTCATTCATCGCATCGCAGATCAGGTGATACCCGCCGATCCCCTTGACCGCCACGATGCCGCCATCGCGCAAACATTCGATCGTCGCCGCCATGGCCGGTTCGCCGCGGCAGATCTCTTTGCCAGCGCGAGAAAAACCGAGCCTCGGGCCGCAATCGGGGCAGGCCAGCGGTTGCGCATGAAAGCGCCGGTCGCGCGGGTCGTCATATTCGGCGCGGCAAGCGGCACAGATCGGAAAACCCGCCATCGACGTATTGCCCCGGTCATAGGGCAGTGACCGGATGATCGTATAGCGCGGCCCGCATTGGGTGCAGTTGGTGAAAGGATATCGGTAGCGGCGTTGCGATGGCGTCTGCATCTCCGCGATGCAATCGGGACAGCAAAACAGATCGGGCGGCAGATGGATATCGGCGATCCCGGATGCGCCGCTCTCCTCGATCAGGAAACCCTGCGCGCCCGATGAGGCACATTCCGCAGATGACGCAACGCGCGGGCGCGCCAGGGGTGGGGCCTCGGCGATCAGCGCGACCTCAAACCGCGCAATGGCATCGGCAGGGCCCTCGACGCGGATCAGGACGCTGCCCGAGAGGTTGACCACGCTGCCACAAAGGCCAAGCCGCAGCGCAACCCGGTAAACGAACGGTCGAAACCCGACGCCCTGCACCCGCCCGGTAACGGAGATTTCGCGCGCCGCAACCGGGGGATCAGGCATGCTCTGTTGCATCTGACCTGCCTTGCCGAATCCCGGTGGCCCACCAGATCCGGCAGGCCCCTTCATCGGACACCATACAGGGGCCGATCGGGTTGCGCGGGGTGCAGGCCTTGCCATAGAGCGCGCATTGATCGGGATAGACCTTGCCCAGAACCACACGGGCGCAATCGCAGCCCGGCGGCATTTCACCAGCGCGTTTGCGCGCTTCATCAAGGTTCAGGTCGAACCGCTTGATCGCGTCATGCCCGGCGAGATGCGGCTTTAGCGCAAAACCGGAGGCGGCGATGGTGCCGATCCCGCGCCAGTTTGCATCGACAACATCCAACCCCTCGTCAAGCAGCCGTTGCGCGGTCGGGTTGCCCCCCGGCCGGACCACATCGGAATAACAATTCTCCAGCTGCGCGCGCCCCTCCAGCCACTGCCGCAGAACCGAATGCAGGGCCTGCAATATGCTTTCGGCCTCGAACCCCGCAACCGCCGCCGGGATGCCATAGGTCTTGGGCACGAAATCCCATTCTTGCGGGCCCATCACGGTCGCCACATGCCCCGGCGCGATGAGCGCGTCAAACCCCGCCTCTTCGCTGGCCAGCAGCATTTCGACGGCGGGCCAGGTCAGACGCGCCGAAAGCAGAAGCGACAGGTTTTCCGGCAGACCCTCGGCGATCATGCCCGCAATGGGCGCGGTGGTGGTCTCGAACCCGGCGGCAAAGAAAACCACCTCGCGTTCCGGGTTGGCGATGGCGATCCGCACGGCTTCGGTCGGCGATGCGACCGGGCGCACATCGCCGCCCGCCGCCCGCGCCTGTTCAAGCGTGCGCGGCTGTCGTTTCGGACCATTGGCAGGCACGCGCAGCATGTCGCCGAAAGACACCACCGTGACCCCTGGGCGCATCGCAAGCTGGATCGCGGCATGGACATCCTCTTCGGGGCAGACACAGACCGGGCAACCCGGCCCGGGAATAAGCTCGATCCGGGACGGCAGAACACCGCGCAACCCGGCCATCGAGATCGACCGCTCGTGCCCGCCGCAGACATTCATGACGCGCACCGGGGCGGGCAGCGGCAGCGCGTGAATGCGATCGAGCCATGCGCGGGCCCGGTCCGGATCCGCCGCAATCGTCATGATGCCACGGCCGCATCCGGACGGGCCATGCGCGGGCGCATCACCGTGCCCGCGCGCAGCGACAAAATCCGGGCGTCCAGCCAGTCGAGCCACGGTGCCAGCAAGTCGGGCTGGCGCGCCGAGACTGCAAAGACATCAGCGTCATTGGCCAGCGCCCGCACAAACCCCTCGGCCCGCACAGGCGAAAAATCGTCGAACACCGGCAGGAGGTCAGACTTGCTGAAGAGCACAAGATCCGAGGCCCGGAACATGACCGGGTATTTCGCCGGTTTGTCATCGCCCTCGGCCACCGACAACAGCGTGACATTCGCGTGCTGGCCCAGATCGAAACTGGCCGGGCAAACCAGATTTCCGACATTTTCGATGAACACGATATCAAGTGTCGCAAGGTCAAGCGCGTGCAGCGCGTCATGGACCATATGCGCATCCAGATGGCAGGTCTGTCCGGTGGTGATCTGAATTGCCGGAACGCCCTTGGCCCGGATGCGCAGGGCGTCGTTCTCGGTCTCTAAATCGCCTTCGATCACCGCGATGCGATAACGGTCGCCGATTGCCTCGATGGTCTCTTCCAGAAGGCGGGTCTTGCCGGACCCCGGTGACGACATCAGGTTGACGGCCAAAACGCCTTGGGAGTCGAAATGGTGTCGGTTATGCGCCGCCGCGTGATCGTTTTGATGCAGGATGTTCTGGAGCACATCCACCGATATTTCGCCGGATGATTTCCGTGAAATCACGCCCGTCGCGTCGTGCACCTCGACCTTGCCGGGTCCGGCGCTGCACCCACAGTCTTTGCACATTGTCATTCTCCCTTATATCGCGTCATCCCGACGCGGATTGCTGTTGCGGCGCATCGACCAGCGATAGGCGCTTCAGCAAAAGGTCATCGCCGGATTTGACCGTGACCCGCCAACTGCCGCACCTGCCGCACACAAGCTTGTTTGCCGCGACCGGGCTTTCAATTCCGCACGGATCGCACCAGATAACGACTGGTGTCTGCTCAATCTCCAGTATCGCGCATTCGGCCACCGTCCCTTGCCGCGCGAGGTCGAAGGCGCGCTCCAGTTGGGCGGTCTCGACGCCTGACAATGGCCCGACCGCGATCACCACGCGCGTCACGACCGTGGCGGGGTGTGCGACCGCGACGCGACCGACCTCCGACAGCAGGCTTTGGCAGATCGCCATTTCATGCATCGGGGTCCGCCTTGGCCTCAAACATTTCATCAAAGATGTCCCAGGCACCATCGGCATCCGCCTGCGATATCTTCTGGATGGCATAGCCGACATGGACCATGACATGATCGCCCGCCTTGATATCCTCATGTTGCAGCAGGATCAGGCTGACCGTTCGGCCAATTCCCTTGGCTTCGCAACTGGCTTGAAACCCGTCGCGGGCTTTGACGACCATGGGAACCGCAAGGCACATTGTATCGCTCCTTACCTGTTACTTGAGTATTTCATTTCACCCATTCCTACAATGATCGCGGTCAACCCCGCCGAGGGTCGGGCGCGACCCGGCTTGCCCCGGATTCACGCATTATTTGCCGGAACCAAGGCCAGTTCGCGCACCAATTCGCGGGCCGTGCGTTCGACACAATCGCTGAGCCCGATGCCAGCCCCAAAGTCCTTCCCTTCGATGCCATAGACCCGCAGCCGTTCCGGCAGCAGGTCAAGCGCGCGGGCCGTTTCCACCGCCTCCGCCAATCCGAAACGGTGCGTCGAATAGTGGAACATATCGGCGTGCAAAGGTTCTGCGCCCGCGTCAATGCGGATCAGATCGCCGGGAGCCGCGCCGCTTCTTGTGGCGTCGACCAGGATGATATCACCATGCGCGGCAAAGAGATCGATCAAAGCTGTGCCGTCACCGGCATGAACATGCGTCTCGTGCCCGGCCTCTTTCAGCGTTTCGGCCACCCAGGGCCCGACCCCGTCATCGCGCCGGAACCGGTTGCCGATGCCGACGATCAGCGGCATGTTTCCAGCCCCGTCAGACACGATCCACCGTCAGTTTCAGGAAATGGGTCGAGCAGGAGATGCAGGGGTCGTAATTGCGGATGGTCTGCTCGCAGCGCCATTTCAGATCCTTATCCGACAGATCGAGGTTATCGGCCACGACCCGCGCAAGATCGGCCTCGATCTGGGGCTGGTTTTGCGATGTTGGCGGCACGATCTGCGCCTGCGCGATCCGGCCGTCCGCATCCACCCGGTAGCTGTGGTAACAGATGCCGCGCGGTGCCTCGGTGCAGGCGTGGCCCTCGCCCGCGCGCGCCTTTGTCGGCACGAAAGGAGGATCGGGCGGCACATAGGCACGCGCCAGCCGGGCCGCTTCCTCGCAGGCATATTGCACCTCGATCAGCCGCACCAGAATGGATTTGAACGGGTTGCGCACAACGGGTCCAAGCCCGGCCTCGCGCGCGGTGGCCTGACAGCCCGGCGTCAGACGGTCGAAATTATTGGCATAGCGGGCCAGCGGGCCGACAAGATAGGAGGAGCCGTCGCGCATATGGCCATGAAGCGCAGTGGAATGCGCGACGTGGTCCTCCCGGAAATGCGCATTGAAATCCTCGACCGCGATGTCCAGCCCCCGGGACGAGCCGATCCTGCCTTCGGTAATGGGATAGCGGTCCGGGTGGATCAGCGAGACGAAATGATAGTCATATTCATCATCCGGGAAATCGAACCCGGAAAAATGAAGGGCAAGCTCTCGCGCCGCCTGAGCGCCCCAGTCCAACTCCTCGATCAGCGCGCGCACCGCTGTGGGGTCGGGCGCACGGTAAAAC
>CAXBGQ010000158.1:0-7555 GCA_963975135.1 uncultured Nioella sp.
TCATTGTCCATCAGGTCCGGATGCCTGAGAGTTTACCGGGGCGGTTGCTCCTTCGGCACCGGCGCAAGCGCCGGATTCTCCCTGATTGAACGCCGTGCAAGATAACAGCCTTTTTGCGTTCGGCAAGGGGCTTGCAACGCGCGCGGCACACGGGCATTTCTGTGCTCATGAATGACCCGTTCTTTTTCGGATATGGCAGCCTGGTCAATCGCGCGACGCATGACTTTCCGCACACGGCCCGCGCCACCGTGCGCGGATGGGCGCGGATATGGAAAAAGACCAGCCTGCGCAAAGTGGCGTTTCTGACGGCGGTCGAGGCGCATGGCGAAGAGATCGACGGGCTGATCGCGGCGGTTCCCGGGGCCGATTGGGCCGCGCTCGATGAACGCGAATGGGCCTATCACCGCCTGCCCGTGACCGAGATCCGGCATAACCACCCGCCGCTGACCGACATCCAGATCTACCGCACCAAGGCCGAGCATGACGCCGATCCCAGTGCCGATCACCCGATCCTGCTGAGCTATGTCGATGTCGTGGTGCAGGGCTATCTGCGGGAGTTCGGCCCCGCCGGAGCCGACCGGTTCTTTGCCACGACACATGGCTGGAATGTCGCGGTTCTGGATGACCGGGCCAGGCCTGTTTATCCGCGCCATCAAAGCCTGACCGTCGCGGAAATGGGGGTAGTCGATCGGGCTCTGGCGGAACGGGCACGGATATTCACCGATGCCGCGTTGGTCGAGGATATCCGCACCAACCGCCCCGCGGCCGAGCCCGCCTCGGAACGCCCCGCCTGACGCAGGTGGTGTTACGGTCGACGAATTCTCTTATCTCGATACGTTTGTGCCATAACGCTTTATATCACCCTTCCCGCCGCGGCCATTGCGCTTGCCGCACCCTTCTCGGCCTCTGGTGCCACCCAGGCTCAGACCATGAGCGTCGAGACCGGCCCGATCCGGAACCAGCCCCATGCCAAACACGTCTGCCCCGCCATCGCCGTTTCCCAAGGCGGTGAATGGACCGGTCAGTGGTGGACAACGGCACCCAACGAAATGTCGGTTTGCCAGATCCGCAGAGGCTCAGCGCCGGTTGTGAAACAGCTGCAACAGACGTGCCTGCCGCTGGAACGGCTGCGGCGGGCCGTAGGGCAGATCGGCCTGAGACATCAGGCGCAAGGCCAGCACGGCGGCGAGCAGCCCGAAAATCACACCACCCACGGCCTGCCCGATCAACACTCCCTCGGCCCCCAGCCACCAGGAAAAGAAAATGACAAAGGGAATGGTGCCAAGCGTGTGCCGCCCCCAGTTCATCCATGTCGATGTATAGGGGTGCCCCAGATTGTTGAAACTGGCATTGGATACGAACAGCATTCCGTTGAAGAACCACGCCAACGCCAGCGGGCCGCTGAAAAGATAGATCAGATCGCGCGCAACGCCATCGGCCTGAAACAACGCCGCAATCGGTGCGCGCAGCAGGAACAGGACCAGCGAGATCAGCACGACCACAGTGGCGGTAAAGATCAGCCCGTCGCGAAACGCCCCGCGCACGCGGTCCATGTTCCGCGCCCCGAAATTCTGTCCGATGATCGGCCCGATGGCCCCCGACAGCGCAAAGATCACGCCAAAGGCCACTGGCACAAGTCGGCCGACAATGGCCATGCCCGCCACGGCATCCTCGCCGTAAACGGCCATTGACCGGGTCACATAGGCCTGCCCGATGGGGGTGGCCAGTTGTGTCAGGATCGCGGGAAAAGCCAGCCCGATGATGGCCGGGAAATCAATCCGGAACTGCGCTGGCGTCGGGCGGGCAAAGCCGCCGTAATGGCGAAGTATGGGGAGCACAGCGGCGATACCGATCGAGATCCGCGCCGCGACCGAGGCCAGCGCCGCACCGGCCAGCTCCAGATCCAGCCCGAAGATCAGGATCGGGTCCAGCACGGCATTCACCAGGCCGCCCGTGATCGTCACCATCATCGCGCGCCGCGCCGCGCCATGGGCGCGCAGGATGGCGCTGCCGACCATGCCGACCAACAAAATGGGCAGGCTGGGAACAATGATGCGAAGATAATGCACGGCCAGATCAAGCGTCTCGCCGGTCGCCCCCAACAGCCGCGCCAGCGGCTCCAGCGACAACCAGACCGCCAGCGCAAAGAGCGACCCGAAGATGACACCATAAAGCAGCGATGTGGTGGCCCGGCGCTGCGCCAGATCCCTGTCGCCCGCACCCAACGCCCGCGCTACCAAAGCCCCCGCCGCAATCGACATGCCGATACCGAAAGACGAGGTGAAAAACAGGATCGCGCCAGCATATCCCACAGCCGCCGCCAATTCCGCCTTGCCCAGCATCGAGATAAAGATCATGTCGACGAAATCGACCAGAAACACCGCCATCAGCCCAAGCGACGCGGTCAGCGACATCACCGTTATGTGCCCCAGAAGGCTGCCTTGCAGGAATTTTGCTTGCTCGTTCATCCGGCTTGCGTATCAGAACACTTCAGCGCTGTCTTTGGTATTTTTGTGCATTCGCGCACAGGGGCGTTGGCCGATGATCCCACAAGACAGCACGACATCGTCGCGATCTGCTCTGCATCAGGATCGGTGGTGGCAAAACAGGCCAACCACGATGACCCGGCCACGATCCGGATGCTCAGAGCGTCGGTTTTTTCTGCAAAAGCTGCATCACATCGGCCATTTCCGGCCCGCGTTCCAACCCGGTCACGGCCTTCCTGAGCGGCATGAACAGGCCCTTGCCCTTGCGGCCCGTCGCCTCTTTCACCGCATCGGTCCAGTCTTTCCAGGTAGTCTCCGAGTAGGGCGGATCGGGCAACAGGGCAAAGGCCTGGGCCACAAATTCCCGGTCCTCATCGGCCACCAAAGGCGTCGCGCCATCGTGGAACAGATCCCACCACCCGGCAATATCGTGGCGTGTGGTGATATTGGCGCGGGCAACGGTCCAGAACCGCGGAGCCAGATCGTCCGGCACGCCAATTTCCGCCACCTGTTCCGCAACCGCCTCCAGCGGCAGCGTATGCAGATAACGCGCCGTGATCGGATAGAGATCCTGCACATCGAACTTGGTCGGGGCAGCCCCGAAATGACCCAAGTCGAACCCGTCCGCCAATTCATCCAGCGTCGAACAAAGCTCGATCGGCTGTGACGACCCCAGCCGCGCCATGTGGGACAGCAGCGCCATCGGCTCCACGCCCGCCGCGCGCAGATCGCGCAGCGCCAAAGTGCCCAGACGTTTCGACAGCGCCTCGCCCTGCGGGCCGGTCAAAAGCGAATGATGCGCAAAACGCGGTGCCGAATACCCCAAGGCTTCCATGATCTGGATCTGGGTTGCGGTGTTGGTCACGTGATCGGATCCGCGCACCACATCGGTCACACCCATATCGGTGTCATCGACCACGGATGCGATGGTATAAAGCACCTGCCCATCGTGCCGGATCAGAACCGGGTCGGACACGCTGGCCGCATCAATCGACAGATCGCCCAGAATGCCATCGGTCCATTCGATGCGCTCCTGCTTCAGCAAAAACCGCCAGACGCCCTGCCCGCGCTCGGCGCGCAGGCGGTCCTTCTCGGCATCGCTCAGCTTCAGCGCGGCCCGGTCATAGACCGGCGGCAGGTGCATGTTGAGCTGTTTCTTACGCTTGAGATCCAGCTCCACCGGGCTCTCGAACGCCTCATAGAACCGGCCATTGTCGCGCAACGCATCGGCGGCGGCGGCGTAGCGGTCCAGCCGTTCGGATTGCCGTTCGATCCGGTCCCAGGTCAGCCCCAGCCATTCCAGATCACGCTGGATCGCATCGGCATATTCCTGGGTGGACCGCTCAGGATCGGTATCATCGAGCCGCAGGATGAACGTGCCGCCCGCCTTCTTCGAGATCAGGTAGTTAAAGAGCGCCGTGCGCAGGTTTCCGACATGCAGAAACCCGGTGGGCGAAGGGGCAAAGCGGGTCACGGTCATGGGGTCTGGCCCTCCTCATTCATCAGCCCGATCCTGTTTCACAGACGGCGGGCATTGTCCAGTTGGGCGAAATGCTCACGCCAAATTGAGCGACAGGCCGGGCCCGGCGCGTTAAGCTTGCCACCATAGCATAGGGAGCCTCGCAATGTCCGACCTGACCCGCCGCAGCCTGATCACATCCGCCGCCGCGTTGCCGCTTGCGGGCCTTGCCGCCAGAGCTCTTGCAGAGGCCCCGCCGCTTGGTGAATTTTTCGCCCGGCACCGGCGGATAACACTGGGCGCATTCGAGGTCACGACGCTTTTGGCAAGTACCAATCTGCGGCCAGACCCTCAGACCATCTTTGGCCGGAATGTGGACGCCGAGGAATTTGCCGCCGTCAGCGCCGAGAATTTCCTGTCTACGGCCGAGGCGCGGTTCTACTTCACCCCCGTCGTGGTGAATACCGGGTCACAGGTCATCCTGTTTGATACCGGCCTTAGCCCCGGCAGCATAACCGGAGCGCTTGCCGGGGCCGGGTACCAGCCGGAACACATCGACACCGTGGTGGTCACCCATATGCATGGCGACCACATCGGCGGGCTGTCGGATGCCGGTGTACCAACCTTTCCCAATGCGGCCTATGTCACGGGCCAGGCGGAATACGACCACTGGGCCGGGGCCGGAAACCCGGGCTTCGACGGCAAGGTGCGCCCGCTGGCGGAACGAATGAGTTTTCTGGCCCCAGACCAGGATGTGGCCAGCGGCGTCACCTCGGTTGCGGCGCAGGGCCACACGCCCGGCCATATGGGGTATCACATCGAAAGCGATGGCGCGCGGCTGATGCTCTTTGCCGATCTGGCCAATCACCCGGTCTGGTCGCTGGCCCGACCCGATTGGGAGATGCGGTTCGACATGGACAAAGAGGCCGCCGCCGCCAGCCGCCGCCGTGTGCTGGACATGATCGCGACCGATCGCATCCCGGCGGCGGGCTATCACATGCCGTTCCCCGCGCTTGGATTTGTCGACCGGCGCGAGGACGGTTTCCGATGGGTGCCCGAAAGCGGGCAGTTGATGGGCTGAGCATTCTGCGATCAACTGCGGCAATGACCGATTGGACCCGCCGCCTGCCGCCCGACCTGCCCGCCTTCGAGGCGATGGCCCATGCCGCCCGCGCCGCGCTGCCCGCGCCCTATGCCGATCTGGCGGCGGGCGTTGCGCTGCGGGTCGAGGATTTTGCCGATGCCGCAATGCTGGAGGCGCTTGAGGTAGACAGCCCCTTCGCTCTGACGGGCCTTTACGACGGTATCCCCCTGACCGAGAAATCGGTAATGGATCAACCGCATGGCCCCGATGTGATCTGGCTGTTCCGGCGTCCGATACTGGAAGAATGGGCCGACCGGGGCAACATCACGCTCGGTGCTCTTATCGCGCATGTCTTTGTGCATGAGTTCGCCCACCATGTCGGCTGGTCCGACGCCGATATCGCGGCGATTGACCGCTGGTGGGCATAGGGCCGGGATTTGGCTATGCCGGGCTTGGCGGCGTCAGGTTGGCTCGACCGGCCAATGCGTGGCCAGATCGCGCAGCCCCGCGCGGATCAGGTCACCCAACACCTCCATGTCGATATCCGCCAGCTTGTTGACATAGAGGCACGACCGGCCCGTCTTGTGCTTGCCCAGGCGCGCCATGATGTCCCCGAACGCGCCGTAACCCGGCAGGATATAGATCGAAAGATTTGCCTTGCGCGGTGAAAACCCGGTGGCCAGGAAATCGCCCTGACGACCCGTGGCATAGGTGTAGTGGTAGCGGCCATAGCCCACGATCGACGGCCCCCACATCACCGGATCGAACCCGGTTACAGCGCGAAAAAGCTTGTCCAAAGCGAGACCGTCGGCACGACGGACGGGATGGCCAACCGCATTCAGGAAATCGGTCACGGATTGGTCCGTCGGTTGGGTTTTATTCGGCGAACTGGCCATGTGCGGGCCTCCCGATTGGCAGCATATCACCAGAAGGCCCGCGCGCCAAAATGTCAGGCGTAGCTGACCACTTCGATCTCGATATGATCGGGGCCGTCGAAATAGAACCTCTTGCCCGGCTCGTAATCGCCGAAACTGTAGGGGTCGAACCCGGCGGCGCGCACACGTTTTTCGACCTCTGCAATGTCGGGCACGACCACACCGATGTGATTGAGCGCGCCGGGCGTGGAATAGCGGTTCGGTGCCTGATGCGTGCCGCCCCGGCTATAGACCACCACATACGAGGTATCGTTGCCGACATGCAGGGAATACCCGTCTGAGATCGCCCCGCCCTGCCATCTGATGCGCCAGTCAAAGAGGTCGCAAAGCAGTTGGGCGGTCGCCTGCGGATCGCTGACGGTGACGTTGACGTGCTCCAGAAAAGCTTGGGTCATGCGCGAATATCCTTTGGGTTGATTCGAAGTTTCAGAACATGGTTTAATTCCTCAAGTTAACTTTAGCTCAAGAGGTTTTTCATGCGTCGCCCGAACGACATGCTGCCGATAGGCTGGATTGCCGCGCGAACAGGTCTGGCCGTATCGGCGATCCGCTATTACGAAACCGAAGGGCTGGTCCACCCGATCCGCACCGCAGCCGGTCAAAGACAATTCCGGCGCTCGGATATAAGGCGGATTTCTTTTGTGAAGGTCGCGCAGGAGCTCGGGTTTACGCTGGCCGATATCCGGGCCGAGATGGCGCGATTGCCCCAGGGTCGCACACCAACCAAGGCCGATTGGGCCAGGATCAGCCGGGTTTTCCGGGGGCGGCTGGACGCGCGGATTGCAGAACTGGAACGCACGCGGGACAAGCTGGATGGGTGTATCGGCTGTGGCTGCCTGAGCTTGAAAAGCTGTGCATTGTACAATCCCGATGACGCGGCGGGCGCGCGCGGTGCGGGGCCTCGCAATATTATCGAGGGTTAAGCGCCCCCGCGAAAGGAGGAAAATGCCAGTTGAAACGCTCCGCCAGAACGTCCCGATAGGAATGGCGCGATGCCAATTCCCGGGCCTTTCCCTGCGCCCAAAATTGACGACATAACGTCCTACTCGCCCATATCCTTGCGCAAGTTTTTCACCTCTCCCCGCACCTTCTTCGCCTTCAACCGCCGCTCGATCGAGCCTTTCGTCGGCCGCGTCGGCCTGCGCTTCTTCGGCACCACCGTCGCCCGCAGCACCAGTTCCGCCAGCCGCTCCCGCGCGATCTCGCGGTTCCTTGCCTGGCTCCGCGTTTCCTGCACGAAGATCACAATCGCGCCCTCGCGGGTCCAGCGTTGCCCCGCCAGCCGCCGCAGCCGGCGCTTCACGGCATCGGGCAGGTTGGGTGACCGTTCCGCCTCGAACCGCAGCTCAACCGCAGTGGACACCTTGTTGACGTTCTGCCCGCCCGGCCCCGACGACCGGGTAAAGCTCTCTGTCAGCTCCCAATCGGCGATCTCGATCTGGTCATTGATCCGCAGCATATGTGCGCCCTCGTATGCACAGGGTGTGTACAACTTGTGTACGGGGTGTGACACCCGGTTTCAGCCGCCTTCCTCCGCTTCCACATCGCGCGCCGTGGGCGGTGACCAGCCGCGATCCGTGCGCATCGCGAA
>CAXBGQ010000159.1:0-7521 GCA_963975135.1 uncultured Nioella sp.
CGCCGCGGTCGAACCCGGCCACCTATACCGGGGCCTTCACACCGATCCGCGACTGGTTCGCGGGCTTGCCGGAATCAAAGGCGCGCGGCTACAAACCGGGGCGGTTCTCCTTCAACGTCAAGGGCGGGCGTTGCGAGGCCTGCCAGGGCGATGGCGTGATCAAGATCGAGATGCATTTCCTTCCCGATGTTTACGTCACCTGCGAAACCTGCAAGGGCGCGCGCTACAATCGCGAAACCCTGGAAATCCGCTTCAAGAACAAAAGCATCGCCGACGTTCTTGACATGACGGTTGAAGAGGCCCGCGGCTTCTTCAAGGCGGTGCCCTCGATCCGCGACAAGATGGAAGCACTCTCTCGCGTCGGGCTCGATTACATCAAGGTCGGCCAACAGGCGACAACGCTTTCAGGCGGCGAAGCACAGCGCGTCAAGCTTTCCAAGGAGCTGGCCAAACGCTCCACCGGGCGCACGCTCTATATTCTCGACGAACCTACCACCGGCCTGCATTTCGAGGATGTCCGCAAGCTCTTGGAAGTGCTGCATGAACTGGTCGATCAGGGCAACACCGTGGTGGTGATCGAACATAATCTCGACGTGGTCAAAACCGCCGACTGGATCATCGATATCGGCCCCGAAGGCGGCGATGGCGGCGGGCAGATCGTGGCCACCGGCACGCCCGAGGATGTGGCGGGCATCCCTGCCTCGCATACCGGGCATTACCTGGCCCCGATGCTGAAACGGCAGGTCGCCGCCGAATAGCGCCACGCCTCCCGGGGGTATCAAATTCCGCTTCTTTGCGCTGAAAATATCCCGGGGTCCGGGGCAGCGCCCCGGCCGGTCGGATTGCGCAGCAATTCGACCTCCCCACCGGCTAGCACCGCACCATCAACCGCTCCAGCCCGTGAAAATGGTAAATATCGCCATAGCGTGGCTGCCCGACCAATCGCAGTCCCGGACAGCGCCGAAACAACACCTCCAGCGCAATCGCCATCTCCATCCGCGCCAGCGGTGCCCCGACGCAGAAATGCAGCCCCGCCCCAAAGCTCAGATGCGTCGCCGCCGCGCGGCTCGGGTCAAACACTTCCGGCGTATCGTTCACCGCCGCATCGCGCCCGAGCGATCCCAGCATTAGCCCGACCTCATCGCCGCGCCGGAACCGGTGACCGAACAGCTCGACCTCCTCATAAACATACCGGGTGAACAGGTGCAGCGGCGGGTCAAAGCGCAGGATCTCTTCGACCAGCGCGTCATCACCCCCCCGCACGCCCTGTTCCAGACATGCCTTCACGCCATTGCCCAGGCTATGCACCGTCGCCTCATGGCCCGCGTTCAACAGCAGAATGCAGGTGGTGATCAATTCATCGGTGCTCAGCCTCTCGCCATCCTCTTCCGCCGCGATCAGGCTGGTGATCAGATCGTCGCGCGGATCCGACCGCCGCGCCGCGATATAGCCGCGCATGAACTCCACGAAAGCGCCGGTCGCGGCCACCGCCGCATCCTCATCGGCCCGCGACCGGCCCGCCATATACATGCCCACCATCGCGTTCGACCAACGCAAGAGCTCTGGCCCCATATCCTCGGGCACCCCCAACAGCCGCGCGATGATGGTGACGGGCAGGGGTCTGGCATAGGCGTCCAGCAGGTCGAACGCGCCCTCGGGAAAGGCGTCGATCAGATCGTGGCACAACACTCCGATCCCTTCCTTCAGCCCCGCGATCCGGCGCGAGGTAAAGGCGCGCAGCACCAGTGATCGCAACCGCGAATGGCGCGGCGGCTCCAATTCCAGCATCGAATGCGCCTCGACGGCATAGAACGGGGCCAGATGATCGGGGATGGCCGGGCGCAGCTCCGCAGGCGCTTCGCGGCCAAAACGGCGGTCGCGCAGGATCGTGTTCACGGCCGCATGCGTGGTGGCGCAGGCCATCTTGTATTCGGCCCACCAGATCAGCGGCCCGGCGGCCCGCGCGCGGGCATAGAACGGGTAGGGGTTCTGCACAAAGATCGGATCAGTCGGCGATTGCGAGAGGGTTTTCATATTCGGATTTTCGACTCAGGCGCATTCGGGCGCGGCATGCGCATAGTCTGTCTGCCCCGACACCGGCTTGCAATCGCAAGCAGGATTTGACTGGCAACCGCGCCAAGCATCGCTATCGTATCGAGAGCGATTGCAGACAGAAGGAATTTTTCTCATGCGACTATTGAAAACCGGGTTTCTGGCCGGGCTTCTGGTCACCGGGCTAGCCACCGGGGCCATGGCGCAGGATGCGCAATGCGGCGCGGGCCTGCCTGCGGGCACATGGATCGGTGGCGATGCAGCCGGCTCGGATATTGCAACTTCTGCCGCCGCCTATGATCTGACCGGCGCGGTGCCGCCGGGCGGCTACCATGTCTCGGGCTTCACGCTTTCCACCGCAGCCCAGGTCCGGGTCGAGGCGGCAGGACAACTGGGCGGCGATCCGGTGATCGAGCTCTACAACGCCGCCGGCACATTGGTGCTGACCGATGATGACAGCGGCGGCAATTTCGATTCACGCGGTGAGATCACCCTGCAACCCGGCAGCTATTGCCTGGCCACCCGCAGCTATGGCGGCGGGCCGATCACTGCCGATATTCGCGTCGGATTGCTGGAGCATCCGCCGCTGACGCCGGGCTCGGGCGGCTCCAATATCGCGGCCTGCACGGCCGACACGCCCGCGATCCTGCTTGGCCGCGGCCCGATAGACCAACTGTCCGACCGGCAGGCGGTGGCGACAAACTCGGTCACCGGTGCGCCCTATTACCGCTTCACGCTCGGGTCTGCGACGCCTGTTACCATCCGCGCCACCAACCCGCGCGCCGATCCCTATATCTACATCTATGACACCAATGGCGGCCTGATCGGCGAAAATGACGATTATAACAACCTGAATTCCCGGGTCGATTTCACCGATCCGCTGCCCGCGGGCAGCTACTGCATCGGCATGCGCGCGCTTTCCGATCCGAACCTGCCGGTCGAGGTCAGCGTGGCTGTATTCTCGGAATCCGAGATGATGCGCGATCTCTATGCCACCGGCGAAGCCAGCCCGCCGCCCGATGGCCGGACCTATCCGGTCGTGGCGCTTGGCGCGCTCGACACGCGGCTGGTGCGCGACGGCACGGTCGGCTCCGATGCGGTCTGGCATTCCTTCACCGTGCCTGCAGCGGGCCTGGTGTTGATCGACGCTGTGGGCCTCGGCAATTCAGATCCGGTGATTTACCTGTTCGACGATCTGGGCCGCGCCGTGGCCCGCAATGACGATTCGAACGGCACGCTCAATTCCCAGATCGCCGCCCGTGTTTCCCCCGGCACCTATATGTTGGGCGTGACGCAGTATCACGGCGAAAACGGTGTGATCCGCGTGGCCATCGAACGGTATGTTCCGGCGCGGTAGGGCCCCCTGACACCAAACAGGCCGCGCCCGGTTTCGGGTGCGGCCGTTTTCTTAGGGATGTCGTATCTGAATGCGAAGTGGGCGGCGGGCCCGTCACTCAAAATCAGGTTGAATTTAGACCAACAAAATCCGCGACTTCACGCAGGTCTGAGCATTCAGCAAACCAATCAATATATCGCCCCCCATGCTTTCGTAGATGCTCAACTTCTCTCCATTGCCAATGGGCGTATTGACCAGAAGCGCCCGCCACCCCATTTGCCGGGCGGCTCCAATTCAGGCGTCGATGATGGCCCTGATTACTGGCGCGGTGTCAGCACCGTCACACCGATATTGCCCGCCGCGGCCAATTCGTCATCCAGTGACATCGGAATATATTCGCCGCGCCGCCACAGCTCTCCGAGATTGTCGTAGTAGCGGCTGAGCGGATGGCCCGACTGGCCGGTGGCGGTGATGAAAACGGAACTGTCGGGATCGGCGAAATCATAGACCCCGCGATAGCCCGCGCCCTGCACGTTCTGAAACGGATTGGGCAGCGTTCCGGATGTGGCACCGCGATTGAGCGTGTTATCCCCGCCCGAGGTCGATTGCCGGATATTGACCGCCCATCCCAACAGCCGCGACTGGCCCAGAACGGGGTGCTCCTGCACCGCGACATGGGCATCGCCCCATTGCCAGGACGTGATGTTGTCGCCATAGCGCTCGATCAGGAATTGCAGCGCATCATCCAGCGCCAGCCGAGCGATATCGGTGCAGCTTTCGACAATGGTCGATTGCCGGATATCGCACCAGGCCGAGGCCCCGTCGATATCGCGATAGACGCGTTCGACAAAGATCGGCTCCAATCGCTGGAACGCGCTGGCCAGCGGGCCCAGATCGTCCTGCACCAGGCGCTGCTGCAAAAACCGCATCCAGGCGGCATAGATCAACGGCTCGGGCAGGTGCTCGTCCATCTCACCATTCCAGGCCGCCAGCAGATCCAGCGCCTCCTGGCGGCGCGCCTCGACCGATCCCGGTGCGGCGGCCTGCGAGGTGAACCACAGCTCGCGGCCCACCAGCGGCAGCAAGGTGCGCGCGGCGGGCGAGACCGTATCGAGTTGGGCCTCAATGAAACTGTCGCGGGTATGAACCTCGCGCGATTGCATCAGTGTCTCCCACCGCGTCACGCGCTGCGTATCGCCCCAGTTAAAGCTCATATTCAACGGGAAATCCCGGTCCACGATACGGTTATTGGTGTTGCCCAGAATACCGCCCGGCGGGTCCACGAAACGCGGATTGGCGAAATATTGGACCGTCCCCTGCCAGCGGTTGCCGGCGATCCAGCCGGGCGACGGAATGCGCCCCTGGCTTTGATGTTCCTGCAACCGCCACGGCATGCGCCCGATCACCTGCATCGCAACCCGGTCGGCGGTGGCCAGCGTCAGAACCTGGCTCGGCGCCACGAAATATTCGCCCGCCGCCTGCGCCGCCTCGATGGTCTGCGCCTGCATCAACTCGCGCCCGGCGCGCATCGAGGTGTTCTGATCGGTCAGCGCCGTCCAGGCCATCGACATGACGGAGCCGGCCGGCGTGATGGTGCCCAGATTCCATTGATTGCCGGGTATGACGGGGCCGTTTTCGGTTGACCGCAAGGTGATGGTAATCGGGGCGGCATCGGCCACCTGAATGATCGAGCGGCGGGTTTCGAACGCGGCCCATCCGTCAGGCGTGCGGTACTGTTCCGGATTGTCGGGGTTCACCTGCTCAACATAGAGATCGATATCGTCCATATAGGACGAGGTCAGCCCCCATCCCAACACATCGCTGCGCCCGACCATGATCAGCGGCATGCCTGGAATGCTGCCGCCGATGACGCCGCCGGAGCTTAGCTCCATCCGTGCCAGATACCAGATCGTGGGCGCGGTCAGCCCCAGATGCGGATCGTTGGCCAAGAGGCTCGCGCCCGTGGCCGACCGGCTGCCCGCCGCGGCCCAGGCGTTCGATGCCCCGGTCAGACCCTGCACCGATCCGGGAAAAAGCGGGTCGCGCGGCAGGATCTCGGTATTTTCGGCAAAGCGGGGCAGATCCGGAAACAGGGCGGCGTATTCGGGCAGCTCGGCCACCGCGGCACCAACCGGATCGGGCAGGATATCGGCCAGCCGGGCGGGATCGTTCAGTGCCAGAGAGGCGCGCGCGCGCAGCACTTCGGCCTCCTGTTGTCCGGTCATTTGCAGCGCCATCAGGTTCATGATGGCAATCGAATCGGCCGGCCGCCACGGCGCGATCTCGGGCGAAAACAACAACAATTCGGGCGCACCCCGGCCAAGCGCCTCTTCGGCGACCAGTTCCAGCCAGGCATTCACACCCGCCGAATAGGCCTCCAGCATGGCCAATGTCTCAGGGTCCTGGGCGGCGACCGACCGGTTGGCATAGCCGTAAAGATCCAGCCGGCGCAGCAACGTGTCGGCCTGCAACGTGCGCTGTCCGAACAGCTCCGACAGGCGCCCCTGCACGGTGCGCCGCATCATCAGCATCTGCCACAGCCTGTCCTGGGCATGCACAAACCCCAGGCCGTAATACACATCCTGATCGCTTTCGCCGTAGATATGCGGCACATTCGCATTCGAGCGCACAATCTCAAGGCGCCCCTGCAGCCCTGGCACGCTCCACTCTGCGTCATAATCGGGGATCGAGCGCGAAAACACCCAATAGGCCACAAGCACACCGGCAACCGACAGCGCCAGAGCCACGGAAACGATACGGATCATCCAGCGCAGAAAAACGGCCATGTCCTGCCTTCGATTGTGGACAGAGTTAGAGAAAACAGGCCTGACCCTATCGCGCCCTGCGGGCCTTGCAAAGAGAAGAGGCGACCCAAAAGCCGCCCCATTCGCAGATCAGACCGTTTCCGAGATCATGGCAGGATGCGGCTATAGCGCTGGCCTTCCAGCGTCGCCCCGGCAATCAGCCCGGCCTGGCCGAACACCACGCCAATGACGGGGCTCAACAGGCTGGTGGTATCGGTGCCCAGATTGGCCCCCTGCCGGTTCAGGGCATATTCGATATCGGCCCCCACGGCCCAACCCGAGGAATAGCGGAAATCGCGCAGCGATTCCTCGGTCATGAAAAACAACGCGTGGGCATATTGCTGTGCCCCGATCTGAAGCCCGAAGGTCGCCGAGGCCGAGGAATAGTAATCGACCGTGGCGCCGTTGATGCGCAGCGCGCCGCGCCCATAGCCGGCACCCAGACCGAACCCGGCCTCGGTGATCAGCGGCATGACCAGCACGCCTTCTGCATCCTCGGTCAGTTCGCGGGTGCCGGGAATGTTGGCATACATAAAGTTAATCGCGCTGTCGACGCGGGCGTCGATGCGCTCGCCTGCGTTTGAACCGATGCCATTGCCACCGCCAGCGGAAGGATGGCGGCCGTGCCGAGAATAAGGTTGCGCCTGCTCAGGGTGCTCATGATTTGGGACCGCCTGTGTTATTGCTCAATGGAGTGGGCGTTATTTCGCCCTTGATGCGCAGGATACGCAGGTTTTGCGGGTCTGTCATCCCAGAACCACAGCATCTTGCGGGTTTTCGCCTATTTCAAGGGTTTGTCAGCCCGTGGCTGCGGCGGCTCTCTTGCCGGTCCGGTTTCCAGCGCCGGTGCACCCAGAACCATTGCTCGGGCCGCGCCCGGACCTGCGCGCTGAGGCTGTCCATCAGATCGCGGGTCATCGTGGTGGCATCGGAATGGGCAACTGGGGCCTCTAGCAGCACGTCGAAATCAAGGCCGTTTTCCAACCGCCTTGCATAGATCGGAATGACCAATGCATTGAATTTCAGGGCTATTTCACCCACGGACAGGGCCGTTGGCGCCGGCTTTCCCAAAAAGTCGACAATCGCCCCATCGCCATAATACTGATCGATCAACAGCGCCCCATGGCCGCCTGCCCGGACATGGCGCATGAACCCGGCAAGGCCACGTCGCCCGCGCGAAAAGGCGGGCCCGCCCGCGGCCTCGATGGTGCGCACGTAGTGATCGTTGAACCAGGCATTGTTCATCGGACGATAGAGGCCGCCAAGTGCAAAACCGCGCACATTCATCGCCACGCGCGCCGCCTGGTAATTGCCGAAATGGCCGGAAAC
>CAXBGQ010000160.1:0-7485 GCA_963975135.1 uncultured Nioella sp.
TTCGCGGCCAAGGCGAAAGACATACCAGGCGATCAGGCTCAGGATGAAAAAGGCCAGCCCCAGATGCATCGCCAACCGGTAGGAGGCGACATCGAGCATGCCTTCCTGCAACCCCGAGGAGACCATCCACCAGCCAAGCGCGCCCTGCGCCCCGCCAAGCGCGCCGACCAGCACGAACCGCCCGCTCCAGCCGCGCGGCATCCGGCCCGTGGCCAGCATGAAGGCAAAACCGCCAAACCAGATCAGCCCCAGAATGCGGCCCAGTTGACGGTGGCCCCATTCCCACCAGAAGATGTATTTGAACTCCTCCAGCGTCATCGCCGAATTCTGGAGCTGAAATTCAGGGGTTTGCTGATAGGCGGTAAATTCGGCCTGCCAGTCGGCGGCAGATAGTGGCGGCACAGCCCCGCTGAAGGGAGCCCATTCGGTGATTGAGAGCCCGCTATCGGTAAGCCGCGTCAACCCGCCGATCACGATCATCGCAACAACCAGCGTAAACAGCACCATCAGCCAGCCGCGCGCGAAACGGCGCCCGCGCCCCTGCCCCTGTGCCAGAGCGCCTGGCGTGGCCGTAGGTTTCCGGGCGCTGTCAACTTCTTCGAAAATATTGCGCTTGTCGCTCATGGCTTGCCCCCGTCATTGATCTGCAGCCAGACGTAGCCGCCTGTTTCCGCGGGTTCAAGCCGGGCCGCGCGTCAGTTTGGATAAAATACCTGACCGTGCGGCATCAATGGCCCGAAGCAGGCGCGCCGTCAGCCACGTTCCTTCCAGCGCACCATCTGGCGCAACATGCCGTGCAGCGTCTGGACATCGGCCCGCGTCAGCGGCAGCCGCGCCCACATATTGCGCAGGTTCAACCGCATTCCGGCCGCTTTCGTTTCGGGAAAGAAGAACCCCGCCGTCTCCAGACGTTCCTCGAAATGATCGCCCAGTTTCTCGATCTCCAGCCCGCTGGCGAAATCGGTCCTGGCCAGTTCCATCACCTCGGGCGCAACTTCCGCGCTGGCGCGGCGCCATTCATAGGCCGTCAGCAGCACGCATTGGGCCAGGTTCAGCGACGGGAAATCGGGGTTCACCGGCACTGAAATAATGGCATTGGCCTGCGCCACATCCTCGTTTTCTAGCCCGGCGCGTTCGGGGCCGAACAAAACAGCCACCTTGCCGCCGGCGTCGTGGATGGCGCGCGCCTGCGCCATGGCGCGTTCGGGGCTGACGATGGGCTTGGTCAGCCCCCGCACCCGGCCCGTGGTGGCAAAGACATAGGTGCAATCGCGGATCGCCGCTTCGGTCGTATCCACGATCCCGGCCTGATCCAGAAGCCGCCCGGCCCCGCTGGCCAGTGCCACGGCACGTTCATTGGGCCAGCCATCGCGCGGGGCCACGACACGCATATGGGTCAGCCCGAAATTATACATCGCACGGGCCGAGGCCCCGATATTTTCGCCCATTTGCGGGCGCACAAGGACAAATGCGGGATCGGGTGTCGATTGGGTCATGCCCGCCCTCGTAATCGTGCCCGCACCCATAGGCAAGCAGGCCATTGTTCAAGGGCCGCGCAGGCGTTATCAGGCGGGCACCGCTGACAAAGGATCGCCCCGATGGCCGATAATGACACCCGTGATGCCCCGCAGATCTATCTGATCACCCCGCCCGCATTCGACCCTGAGCTGTTTGGCCCGCGCCTGGCGGCGGTGCTGGATGCGCATGACATTACCTGTTTGCGGCTGGCGCATGCCTCGAGCGATGCCGATGAAGTGGCGCGCGCCGCCGACGCCTTGCGCCTGGTCGCGCATGAACGCGATGTGCCGCTGGTTATCGAGCGCCATGTCGGGCTGGTCGAACGGTTGGGGCTCGATGGCGTGCACCTGACCGATGCGGCGCGGTCGGTGCGCAAAACCCGCAAGGATCTGGGTGCTGACGCCATCATCGGGGCCTTTTGCGGGGCCTCCAGCCATGACGGCATGAGCGCGGGCGAAGCCGGAGCCGATTACATCAGCTTTGGCCCCGTCGGTCTGAGCCCGCTTGGCGATGGCACAAAGGCAGAGGCCGATCTCTTTGCCTGGTGGTCCGAGATGATCGAGCTGCCGGTGGTCGCCGAGGGCGCGCTTGACGTGGATCTGGTGGCATCACTGGCCCCGATCACCGATTTCTTTGCCATCGGGCCCGAGATCTGGGGCGACGAGGATGCCGCCGCCGCCCTGAGCGCGCTTACTGCTCCGCTGCGCTGAACCCCGCGCGCATCGCCGCCTCGCAGGCGGCGGCCAGAGCTTTGCGATCCGCGAAACCGGTCACATCGAGGGCCGGGTGATAAACCACCCGCACCGCGCCCTGACGCGGGGCCGCAAGGATTTTCAGGACACTGGGGCCGAAATCCATATCGCCCCACCAGGCATAGAACCGCGGATCCTGGCCGGCGGGTGCCTCATAGCGGATCGATACCGGTTGCACCTTGATCCGGTGCTTCAGGCCATCTGAGAAGAACGCCGCGAAAAGGGTTGATTTCAATGGCAAAACCCTTTGCCCATCCGTGCTGGTGCCTTCCGGAAAAAACACCAGCCGATCGCCTGCCTGCATACGTTTTTCCAGCATGTCCTGATGGCGCGCGGCCTCTGCCCGGGCGCGGCGGATAAAGAGCGTGCCGGTGCCGCGCGCCAGCCAGCCGATGCCGGGCCACCGCGCCACTTCGGCCTTGGAAACGAATGTGACACGCGCAGCCGCATTCAGCACGAATATGTCCATCCACGCGGCGTGATTGGCCACCATGGCCCCGCCACGGGGCAGCGGCAGCCCGTTCATGCGTCGCTTCAACCCGACAATCCAAAGCGTTGTGATACAAACGAATTGGGTGATCCAGGGCGTTACTGGCCGTCGCGATCCAAAGACCAGACGCTCGGGCATACGCAGGATCAGCAGGGCCGGGAACGAGATCAGCAGCAGCACGCAAATCGGCCCGCCCCGCGCCAGCACCCGCGCCCATCCGGCCAGTGTCACGGGCGCGGGCACGGGGCGGTCGCCATCATCCCAGGTGCTCATGCCCGCAGGCCTTGCCGGTAAAGATCACGCTGACGCGCCGGGATATTGGCGACATCCATCACCAGGCAAATATCGGTGGTGTTGAAAGGCCGGTCGATAAAGGCCCCGGCACCCACGAAGCCACCCATCCTGAGATAGCCCTTGATCAACGACGGAATGGCGCGGCTGGCCGCGGCCCGGTCCAGATCCTGCTTTGCGATCAGATCCATGCGCTGAAACCCGCGCGCATGGGCCTGCACGCGAATCGGCTCGGGTGCCAGGTGGCGGTGATGCAAAAACGACAGCGGAGCCGCCAGCGGGGCAATCTCGGTGCCGTGAAACGAGGCGACGCCGAACATCAGCTCGATGCCATGCGCCTCGACATAGCCCGCCAGCCCGGTCCACAGATGCATCATCGCGGTGCCGCCGCGATACTCTGGGTGCAGGCAGGAGCGGCCAAGCTCCAATAGCCGCCGCCCAGAGGCGCGCAGGCAGGTCAGATCATATTCATCGTCGCAATAGAATTGCCCGGCCTCAAGCGCCTGAACCGCGCGCATCAGCCGGTAGACACCCACGCAAGGATTGCCCTGACGGTTGTGGTCGAGCAGCATGAGGTGATCGAAAAACGGGTCAAACCGGTCGCCCTCCCGCCGCGAGGCATGATCGACCATCTCGCCATCCCCGCCCAGTTCGGCGACAAAGACCTCGTATCGCAGGGCCTGCGCCATCGCCAAGTCGGCTGCATCCCGGGCCAGGCGCAGCTCGAAATGAGCATCGTCGATGAACATCTGCCGCTCCTGTTGTTTCGCTGATCGGGGTCCGCGCATGGTGAGTTAGGCGATTGCCCGCCTGTTTGCAACGCCACCGACCCTCCTGTTAGGGGACTGTTAACCTTCCGCACGGTAGCGTCTGACACCATGCGAGAGCACCCGAAGGAGGGGTCAGGGTTCGATGAGCAGACCGATACGCCCACCATTGATCACCACTTTGCCCGCATGTTCGAAATTTACCGTGATGCGCCCGTCGATATTGGATTGCACCTGTCCCAGGCCCCAGTCAGGTTGGCCGGGATGGCGCACCAGCATGCCGGGTTCAAGCATCGCGTTCAGACCTTTTGACATAGCGGAGCACCTTTTTCATGGATGACCAACGGGACTTCCCATCCCCTGACCTGGCACAGCTTGTCGGATCACGCCTGTGTCACGATCTTGTAAACCCAATCAGCGCCATTTCCAACGGGTTGGAACTGCTGGCCCTGTCGGGGGCCGCGCCCACGCCCGAGATCGAGCTGATCGGGGACGCGGTCAAGGACGCGCTGGCGCGGATCCGGTTTTTCCGCGTCGCCTTCGGGGCCGCGCGGCCCGGCGAAACGATATCGGCCCGCGAGACGCGCGAGGTTCTGTCCGAGATCTATGGCAACAGCCGGTTGGATGTGCAGTGGCAGATCGCCGAAGATCTGCCGCGGGCGGACACCAAATTGGGGTTCTTGCTGCTCAATACCGCCGAAACCGCCTTTCCGCTTGGCGGCACATTGACGATTTCGCGCCGGGCATCGGGCTGGAGGCTGGAGGCCGCCGGGCGCAAGATGTCGGTCGAGGATGCGAACTGGCAAGCGCTGGTGACGCCGGGGCTGGCCACGTCGCCGCCCCCGGCGCGCGTTCAATTCGCGCTGCTGATGCAGGAACTTGCGGCCCGCGACGCAGGCCTGAGCGTTTCCATCGACGCCGAGGCGTTGAGCCTTGCGATGGAGGTGTCCGGCTAAAGCGCGGCAAGCCCGCTGCGGAACTGGCGCATCTTGTTGCGATACCCGGCGGCGGACTCCAGATTGCCCTGTTGCGCGGCAGCGTCCAGGCTGCGCACCACCTTGCCCGGCATGCCCATCACCAGCGAATAGTCGGGGATCTCGCGGCCCTCGGGGATCAGTGCCCCCGCCCCGATCAGACAGCCGCGCCCGATCCGCGCGCCATTGAGAACCGTGGCCCCCATGCCAATCAGGCTGCCATCGCCGATCACGCAGCCATGCAGCATCGCCTTATGCCCGATGGTGCAGTTCTCACCAACAACCAGCGGAAACCCCATATCGGTGTGCATCACGCAGTTTTCCTGAACATTGCTGCCCGGACCGATGCGGATCTCTTCATTGTCGCCGCGCAGCGTGGCCCCGAACCAGACCGAGGCCCCGGCCATCAGCACGACCCGGCCAATCAGATTGGCATCGGGTGCCACCCAGGTGTCGTCGTGAAGGTCGGGCGCAACCCCTTCGAATGCATAGATCATTCCTGACCCTCGATGAATTCCTGATGCAATAGGCGGACGTGATCCTGTAGCCCCGGCTGTTGTTCGCGGCGCAGGCGTTCGGCTTGCAGGATCGTTTTCAACCGCGCCTCGGTGGTATCCAGATCATCATTGACCAGCACATAGTCATAGCCATCCCAATGGCTGATCTCATCCCAGGATTTCTGCATCCGTTTGGCGATAGTCTCATCATCATCCTGACCGCGCGCCTCCAACCTGCGTCTGAGTTCGGTGATCGAGGGCGGCAACAGGAAGATCGACAATGTGTGACGCCCCAGGACCGAATTGCGAATCTGCTGCGCGCCCTGCCAGTCGATGTCAAAGAGCACATCGCGCCCGGCATCGATGGCCGCGCGCACCGGCTCCAGCGGCGAGCCGTAGAAATGGCCAAAGACATGCGCATGTTCCAGCATCGCGCCCTCGGCGACACCAGCCTGAAACGCGGTCTTGTCGAGGAAATGGTAATCGGTGCCATCCACTTCACCGGGGCGTGGCGTGCGGGTGGTGGCCGAGACCGAAAAGCTGAGCGAGGGATCCCAAGCCATCAGCCGCTTGGCCAGCGTCGATTTGCCGGCCCCCGAGGGCGAAGACAGGATGATCAAAAGGCCGCGGCGCGGTTGGTTCAGGGACAAGGGTCACTCCACGTTCTGCACTTGCTCGCGCATCTGATCAATCAGCACTTTAAGGTCAAGCCCCGCCTGCGTCAGCGCGCCGTCGCCCGATTTGGAACAAAGCGTGTTGGCCTCGCGGTTGAACTCCTGCATCAGGAAATCAAAGCGCCGCCCGATCGGGCCATCCGTGCCGATCAGCGCTTCGGCAGCGTCGATATGCGCCCCCAGGCGGTCGATCTCTTCGGTCACGTCCGTTTTGACGGCCAACACGGCCAGTTCCTGCGCGATGCGGTCGGGCTCCATGGCCTCGCCGGTGGCGAGCAGCTTGGCAACATTGTCACGCAGGCGTTCGGCGGCGATTTCGGTGCGGGATGCGGCCAGTTCGGCGGCGCGCGCCACCAGCGGGCGCATCTGGGCAATCTGTGATTTCAGCGTTTCGGCAAGCGCCGCGCCCTCAGCCGCGCGCGCGGCAAGAAATGCCTCCACCAGAGCGTTGAACTCGGCCAGTAGCAGATCATCTTCCGGCAGCGCCGCCTCGGCCCCGTCGCTCGACAGCACGCCCTGCATCGACAGGATATCGGTGGGCCGGGCGCTGGTCATATGCAGCCCTTCGGCCATCGCGGCGCGTTCGACATGGGCGATGGCGGCCAGCGCGCCCAACAACGCCGGTTCGCTGACGCTGAGGGTGCCGCTCGTGGCCTCACGCGACAGGCGCAGGTTCAGCGTCACCGAGCCGCGCGCAAGGCGGGCCTTCAGCCGGTCGCGCAGGGTGCTTTCCAACCGACCCAACCGGTCCGGCAGACGCATCCTGAGGTCCAGCCCCTTGCCATTCACGCTGCGCAATTCCCAGGCCCGGATGCTGCCATCCCCGGCCATATCTTGGGCCGCATAGCCCGTCATCGAGTTAACCACTTAAGATATTCCCCCCTGCTCGTTCATTTTTAGACGTGTTATTAAGAAATGGGTAAGGATTTCGGGCGTAGCGTTAACACATAGGACCGCGTGACGCCAAGGCCGGGAACCCTGAAAGGGGCCAAGAATGGTAGGAGCGCGTCGCCCGTGAACCAAATTTCTGTGACACCAAGCAATGTCGTTGCCCTCTGGCAGCGCCGGGATGCCATGATCAATCCAGTTGTGAGCGACCTCATTCGGTATTGGGAGGGCCTGCGCCAGGGGGCCGATGTGCCGCGCCGCGCCGATGTCGATCCGCGTGAGATCCGCGAGGCGCTGTCCTATTCCTTTATCCTCGATCATGTGCGTCCGGGCACGGTCCGGTTCCGGCTGGCCGGTCAGCACCTGACCGAGCTGATGGGCATGGATGTGCGCGGCATGCCTTTGCGGTCCTTCTTTGAATTGTCAGACCGTAAACGTCTGATGGAACACGTGGAAATGGTGTTTGAGGGTCCCTGTTCGCTGGATATCGAGCTGGTCTCGGATGCCCAGGGCCGCGCGCCGCTGGACGGGCGCATGACACTGATGCCGCTGAAGGACGGCGAAGGCCGTGTCAGCCGTGCGCTTGGCATCATGGTCACCGATGGCGTGATCGGCCTGCCGCCGCGCCGGTTCC
>CAXBGQ010000161.1:0-7482 GCA_963975135.1 uncultured Nioella sp.
CTGCCCAAGGAAACGCTGGACCTGCGCCTGCCGGGCATCAGCGAAAGCGCCCGTATCTTTGCCGGCGTCGACCTGACCAAGGAGCCGATCCCGGTTCTGCCCACGGTGCATTACAACATGGGCGGTATCCCGACCAATTACTGGGGCGAGGTGCTGAACCCGACCGCGAAAGACCCCGACGCCACCGTGCCGGGCCTGATGGCCGTGGGTGAGGCCGGTTGCGCCTCGGTCCATGGCGCGAACCGCCTTGGATCCAACAGCCTGATCGACCTCGTGGTATTCGGCCGCGCCGCCGCGATCCGGGCCGGGCAGGTGGTCGATGCCGACGCGCCCGTCGCGCCGACCAACCAGGCTGCGCTCGACAAGGCCATGGGCCGGTTCGACGACATCCGCTATGCCAACGGGGCCACCCCCACCGCTGATCTGCGCCTTGAGATGCAGCAGACCATGCAGGCCGACGCGGCCGTGTTCCGCACCGACAAGACGCTGGCCGAAGGCGTCGAAAAGATGCAGGCCGTGGCCGCCAAAATGTCCGACCTCAAGGTCACCGATCGTTCGCTGATCTGGAATTCGGACCTAATGGAAAGCCTTGAGCTGACCAACCTGATGCCGAACGCTCTGGCCACCATCGTTGCCGCCGAGGCGCGCAAGGAAAGCCGTGGGGCCCACGCGCATGAGGATTACCCCGACCGCGATGACAAGAAATGGCGCAAGCACAGCCTGGCCACGGTCGAGGACACCAAAACGACGCTGGCCTATCGGCCGGTCCACCTTGATCCGCTTTCGACAGAGGATGCCGGCGGTATCAACCTGAAGAAAATTGCCCCCAAGGCGCGGGTCTACTGATGCGCACCCTGCTGTCCATCGCCGCCCTCCTGGTTCTGACAGGCTGCGGTGTGGTCTCTGAGGCCACCGATGATCTCGCCCGCCAGCAAGCCAGATCATCGGTCGGGCAGGTCGTTGCCAACCGGTTCCCGGGGGCCAATGCAGCCCCGGTGACCGATTGCATCATTGATGCGGCCTCGGCAGGTGAGATTCTGTCGCTGGCCGGTGCCTCGGTCACTGGCGTGACCCAGAACACGATCAACATGGTGGTCGATATCGCGGCCCGCCCGGCCTCTGTATCCTGCCTTGCCCGCAACAGCCTGAGCCTGATCTGAATGCCTCGCGTGCCTGTCATACCCCCGATGCGGAGGCCACAATGGACCTGACCCAGCCGCGCGTCATGGGACTTGGCACCCACCACAAGACCGGCACCGTGTGGATGCAGCGCGTCTTTCGGACCATCGGCCGGGCGCTGGATATCCCCTGCGCGCAGGTGTTTCGCAAGACGGCGTCCGAGTTGATCCCGTCCGAGGGGCGGATATTCCTCTTTTCTTGGTCGACGCGGTTTCACGAAACCATCCTCGCACGTCCCGATACCCGCATCCTGCACATCATCCGCGACCCGCGCGACGTGCTTTTGTCGGGGATGCGCTATCATCAGGTCTGCGGCGAGTTTGGCGAAAACGCCATCCACATGAAACGTGACGATCTGGGCGGGCAGAGCTATCAGGACCATATCCGCGGCCTGCCCGATGACGAGGCAAAGCTTCTGTTCGAGATGGGCGAACGCCATGCCCGGACAATTGGCGAAATGGTGGCCTGGGATTACACCCGCCCCAATGTGATCGAGCTGCGCTATGAAGACCTGATGCAGGACCGCGACGCGGTGGCCTTCACGCTGCACCTGCGCGCGCTTGGCCTGACGGCGCGCGAGGCAGAGGAAGGTGGCAAGATCTTCTGGCGCAAGAGCCTGTTTGGCGGGCTTGCCAGGGACCAAAAACGCGACGACAGGGTCAAAACCCATGTCACCTCCGGCGAGATCGCCCAATGGCGCACGGCCCTGCCGCGCCGGGTTGCCGAAATTTACGCCGAGCGGCATGGCCGCGATCTGGTCACGCTCGGCTATGAATCCCATCCGACAAACTGGTTGCGGGAGCTGCGACATGCCGCTTGACCGCCCCAATAATTCCGCCCCAAGGAGCTGACCCATGGTCCAATTTACGCTTCCCCGCAATTCCAAGATGATGACCGGCAAGACCTGGCCCAAGCCTGCGGGCGCGACCAATATCCGTAAATTCCAGATCTACCGCTGGAACCCGGACGATGGCAAAAACCCGCAGGTCGATACCTATTTCGTCGATATGGATGCCTGCGGGCCGATGGTTCTGGATGCGCTGATCAAGATCAAGAACGAGATCGACCCGACCCTGACCTTCCGCCGCTCCTGCCGCGAGGGCATCTGCGGTTCCTGCGCGATGAATATCGACGGCATCAACACGCTGGCCTGCATCTACGGCATGGATGAGGTCAAGGGCGACGTGAAGATCTATCCGCTGCCGCATATGCCGGTGGTCAAGGATCTGATCCCCGATCTCACGCATTTCTACGCCCAACATGCCTCGATCATGCCGTGGCTGGAGACCAAGACGCAGCGCCCCGAACATGAGTGGCGCCAAACCATCGAGGATCGCAAGAAGCTCGATGGGCTCTATGAATGCGTGATGTGCGCCTCCTGCTCCACCTCCTGCCCCAGCTATTGGTGGAACGGTGACCGCTACCTCGGCCCCGCCGCGCTTCTGCATGCCTATCGCTGGATCATCGACAGCCGCGATGAGGCAACGGGGGAGCGTCTGGACGAGTTGGAAGATCCCTTCAAGCTCTACCGCTGCCACACCATCATGAACTGCACCAAGACCTGCCCCAAGGGCCTGAACCCGGCCGAGGCGATCGGTGCGATCAAGAAGATGATGATCGAGCGGCAGCTGTAATCCAGAACCGGAGCGATTGACCCGGCCACGCCCTGTATGCACAGGTTGTGTACGGGGTGTGCACAGGGTGTGCCGCCGGTTTTCAGAGGTACGTGCTCCATGTCGGAACCAAGGGACGCCGCCGCGCGCCGGGCTATCGCCCCGGTAATTTGCTACCCCGACGATACCCTGCCGCGCCTCGATGCGGGTCTGATGGCCCGCGCCAAAGATGGCTGGCAAAAGGTCTCGGAAACCCGCGTCGCCCCGCGCGATGCCGCCTGTTTCCGGGCCCGGGCGGGCCAGGTCTTTCGCATCTCATCGGTGGACGGCCCGCAAGTGGGTGACTTCAACCTGTGGAATGCAAATGATTTTTCCGAGCGCTTCTATTCCGGCAAGACCCGCGCCCTGCATGGCACCCATGTCACGACCGGCGACCGGCTCTGGTCCTCCTTCCCCGGCCTGCGGCCCATGGCCACGATCATCGACGATTCGCTGGACTGGTATGGCATCGACGGATTCGGAGGCTCGGTTCATGACGTGATCGGCACCCGCTGCGATCCCTACACGCATAATCTCCTGACCGGCGGGCAGTATCACCACTGTTGCCATTCCAACCTGACTCGCGCCTTCGCTGCTGAAACCGGCCTGTCGCTGGCTGAAGCCGAGCCGCATATCCACGATGTCCTCAACGTCTTCATGTGCACCGGGTTCACCCGCGACACCGGCCAGTATTTCATGAAGGCCAGCCCGGTGCGCCCCGGCGATCACCTTGATTTCATGGCGGAAATTGACGTGATCGGGGCGCTGTCCGCCTGTCCGGGTGGCGATTGCGGCGCTGTTCATTCCTCAGATGAGGCCGCCTGCCATCCGCTCTTGATCGAGGTGTTCGATTGCGCCGCGACGCAAGGATGGCAGCCACCTGACCGCAACGGATATGCAGGCGGGCACGGGGCCGGGTAATTTTTTCAGCCCGCCGCAGATTTTTCTTGATTTGCGATCCGAAAAGCCTCAGATGCGCCCCAAGACGCCAACGCACGCGCCTCTGGCATGGGTGGGCCCGGTCCCCCGCAGTTACGTAGCGACGGTAACGTCTCCCTTGGAAGTGAGCGGTCATATATGGCCGGGTCTATTGGAGATGACCAATGCACGTAACGCAGGCCGAATTCACGGCACGATTCCCTGTTTCGACCGCCTCACGCGTGGAGCAATTCATCCGTCAGAACGCCTTTGACCGGCCCACGCTGGTTCTGGATGTCGACCGGGTCGAAACCCAGTATCACGCGCTGAAGGCGGGTCTTGGCCGGGCCGATATCCACTTTGCCGTCAAGGCCAACCCGGCCCGTGAGATCATCGAACGCCTGGTGGCGCTTGGCTCGCATTTCGACGCCGCATCGCGTGGCGAGATCGAGCTTTGCCTGTCGCTCGGCGCGCATCCGGAAACCATTTCGTTCGGCAATACCGTGAAACGCGCCTCGGACATTGCCTTCGCGCATCAGGCGGGGCTGACGCTCTTTGCTGCCGATGCGGAAGAAGAGCTTGAAAAAATCGCCGAAAACGCCCCCGGCGCGCAGGTCTATATCCGCCTGATTGTCGAGGCCTCGGGTGCCGATTGGCCGCTCACGCGCAAATTCGGCACTGCCCGCGACAAGGCCGTGCGCTTGCTGGCGCTGGCCCACGATCTGGGGCTCGCGCCTGTCGGATTTTCCTTCCATGTCGGGTCACAGACCCGCAAGCCGGAAATGTGGTCCTCCACCCTCGATCAGGTGGCCGCCATCTGGGCCGAGGCGCGCGCCGCCGGTTTCGCCCTCACGCTGATCAATATCGGCGGTGGTTTTCCGGCCTATTACGGCGATGACATCGCGCATCCGACCGATTACGCCGCCGCCGTCATGGCAGAGGTCGAGGCCCGTTTCCCGGGCTCAGCACATGTCATGGCCGAACCCGGTCGCGGTCTGGTGGCCGAGGCCGGCATGATCGCCGCCGAAGTTCTGCTTGTGTCGCGCAAATCCGACGATGATCTCTGCCGTTGGGTCTATCTCGATATCGGCAAGTTCTCAGGGCTGGCAGAAACCATGGATGAAGCGATCCGCTACCAGTTCATCACCGACCGCGACCATGAAGATACCGGCCCCTGCATTCTGGCCGGTCCCTCCTGCGACAGTGCCGATGTGCTCTATGAAAAACGCCCGGTATCGCTGCCGCTTGGTTTGAAATCGGGCGACCGGATCGTGATCCGCAGTTGCGGGGCCTATACCTCCAGCTACAGTTCCGTGGGGTTCAACGGCTTTCCGCCGCTCGACGTCGTGACGATCTAGGCAAAGGCCGCTTCCAGCGCGATCTGCACCATATCGGCAAAGCTCGATTGCCGGGCGTCGGCGGGCAGTGCTTCGCCGGTTTGCAGATGATCCGAGATGGTCAGCACCGCCAGCGCCCGAACGCCATGGCGCGCGGCAAGCGTATAGAGCTCGGCGGCCTCCATTTCCACGGCCAGAATGCCATGCCGCGTCATCTGTTCGTTCAGATCGGGGCGCTCGTCGTAGAACACGTCCGAGGAATAGATGCCCCCGACATGGACCCCTGCGTCGATCTTTTGCGCCGCCAGATAGGCCGCCTGCAACAGCCCGAAATCGGCGCAGGGCGCATAGTTCAGCTCGCGGAAGATCCCGCTGGAGGGCGAGTTGAGCGTGGTCGAGGTCATCGCCAGCACAACATCGCGCAGCTTGACCTGCGGCTGCATGCCCCCCGCCGATCCGATCCGGATAAGCGTTTTGGCCCCGAAATCGCGGATCAGCTCATTGGCATAGATCGACAGGCTCGGCATGCCCATGCCGGACCCCTGAATGGTCACCCTGTTCCCGTTCCAGGTGCCAGTGAACCCCAGCATGCCACGGGTTTCATTGACGCAAACGGCCCCCTCAAGAAATTTCTCAGCCGCCCATTTCGCGCGCAGCGGATCGCCGGGCATCAGAACGGTTTCTGCGATATCGCCTGGTTTGGCACCGATATGGATCGTCATGGCATCACCTGCTAGGATTGTTGAAAGGCCAATTATCAGCAAGAGGGCGAGATGCGGAACCTGTTTTTTTCATGTGCGGCCATGTTGGGTGCGCTGCTGCCCGGTGCGGCAATTGCACAAGCATCGGGCGAAGTTGCTTTGGTGCGACAGGTCTTTGCCCAGATACAGCCGCTATCCTTTCGCGATAACCGTGAATATTGCGGCTATATCGGGTTGAATACCGATGGGCGGCTGGTGGCGACACCGGCCACGCGCGGGCGGGTCGATAGCTGCTTTGCCGCAGATCCGGATATGTTGGAGGTGATCTACGCCTCGTATCACACGCATGGCGGCTATGTGCCCGAAGATGCGGTTGAGGTGCCAAGCGGAGAAGATGTCGAAGGCGACGCCGATGAAAGCGTGGACGGTTATGTTGCCACGCCCGGCGGGCGGCTTTGGTATATCGACACCCAGGATATGATGATTTCACAGATCTGCGGGCTCGGCTGCCTGCCGTCGGATCCGCGATTTCTGCCGGGCGCGTCCGCGAATGTCGCGCCCAGCTATAGCTATGATCAGCTGGTCAGATTTCTCGACTGATCAGATCGCCAATTCGGCCGGATCATTGCCGGCGGCAATGGCAGCTTTATACCAGGCTGGCTGACGCCCGCGCCCGGTCCAGGTCTGGTCGGGGTCGCCCGGATTGCGGTATTTCGGAATCGCGGTCTTGCCGGTTGCTTTTTTGCCGAGGATCTCATCCAACGAAAACCCATGTTCCTCCGCCGCGCGTTTCGCAGCCGCCAGCGCAGCCTCTTTCTGACGCTTCTCAAAACCGTCCAGCGCCTTATCGATACTCTTTTTCAAACCCAACAACTCATCTTTCGACATCGAATTCAGATCGATCGCCATTTTTCGTCTCCCGAGTGAATGTGTTTCTCGATTACCCTGTTTCATAATAGGTTCAATTCCAATCGACGGAACCTGTCGAAAAATACAGGGGAAATTGGCGTATTACTGCCGATTTTCGAAAAAGGGCGCGATTATTCCGCCGCCATTGGTTTTGTTTCCAGAAGGTGGACAATATCCATCATGATCCGGTTCAGCTCGAAATCCTTGGGCGTATACACTCGGGCAACGCCGAACCCGCGCAGTTTTTCGGCATCTTCATCGGGGATGATGCCCCCAACCATGACCGGGATATGGCCCAGGTTCTCGCTGCGCAGCCGGTCCATGATGTCGGCAATCAGCGGCACATGACTGCCGGACAGAATCGACAGGCCGATGACATCCGGGCCATCGGCCTGCGCGGCGGTGACGATCTGTTCGGGTGACAGACGGATACCCTCATAGGCAATATCCATGCCGCAATCGCGGGCCCGGAACGCGATCTGTTCGGCCCCGTTGGAATGGCCATCGAGCCCCGGCTTGCCGACCATGAATTTCAGGCGATGGCCCAATTTGTCCGAGACCGCATCGACCGCCGCCCGGATTTCATCGAGGCCCTCGGTCTTGTTCGACACCGCCCGCGCCACGCCCGTGGGGCCGCGATATTCGCCATGGACGGCGCGCATGATGTCGGCCCATTCTCCGGTAGTGACACCTGCCCGCGCGGCTGCGATCGAGGCTGGCATGATGTTTTCCCCGGCCGTTGCGGCGGCACGCAGATCCGCCAGTGCAGCGTTCACGGCATCGGCG
>CAXBGQ010000162.1:0-7237 GCA_963975135.1 uncultured Nioella sp.
AAGAATTTGCCGACAGTTTTCCGCTTTGTTGCAGCACGTCACAAAGGTTGAATTGTGATTTCAGCCCTGCACAGGTAGGCATCTTCAGCGGCGTTTGCGGGGACAGATTGCAGACGCGCGTCCGGTCAGGACCGGCCCGTTACGGGGCTGATATCCGTCCGGTGCCAGGGAATAATCGCAAGGTCACACCGTGCAGGCTACACTCAGATCCGCCGTTCAGTTCACCGGAATGGGCCTGCATTCCGGGCGTCCTGTGCGCATGGTCATTCAACCTGCCGCGGCCTCCTTTGGGATCTGGTTTTGTCGCACCGACGTGACCGGTGCCGATAATCTTATCCCCGCCCGGTATGACATGGTGCCGCCGAGCCAGCTCTGCACCAAGCTGCGCAACGAGGCCGGAGTTGAGGTGTCCACCGTCGAACATGTGATGGCGGCGCTTGCGGGCTGCGGCATCCATAACGCGATGATCCAGATCGACGGACCGGAAGTGCCGATCATGGATGGCTCGGCCGCCCCGTTCGTGCGCGGCATCCTGGCGCGTGGCGTGCAGGATCAGGGCGCGCCGATCTATGCGATCGAAGTGCTGAAACCGGTCACGGTGCGCGCAGGGGACGCCGAGGCGACGCTGCGTCCCTCGACCGGCCTGAAGATGCGCTTCGCCATTGAATTTTCCGATGCCGCCATCGGCCACCAGATGCGCGAGATGGATCTGGCCAACGGGCGTTTCGTGCGTGAGCTTTGCGACAGCCGCACCTTCTGCCGCCAATCCGATGTCGATACGATGCAGGCCAGCGGTTTGGCGCTTGGCGGCGTGCCCGGCGAAAATGCCGTGGTGGTGGATGGCGATGCTGTCACCAGCCCCGGCGGATTGCGCCATGCCGATGAACCGGTACGCCATAAAATGCTGGATGCGCTTGGTGATCTGGCGCTGGCGGGCGCACCGCTTTTGGCCGAATATGAGGGCCACCGTGCCGGTCATATGCTGACCAACCAACTGCTGCGCGCGCTCTTTGCGACACCGGGGGCCTGGCGGTCGGTTGAATGCAATGCGGCACAGCGGGCGCGTCTGCCGGGTGTGGATCTGCACCCCGAAGACCTTGCCGCCGTTGCCTAAGCGTGACGTGCTGCGATTCAGGCGTTTTGCCCTCAGAATTAATGTGCTAGGACCGGTACCAGACAGGGCGGGCGTGAAAGTCTGCTGTATTTGACGCAAGAGGTTGCAGGCGATGGCGCGCGGGCTTGGATTGCTGAAATCGGTGGGAACCAAGGGCCTTTCCCTTGCCCTCATCCTTACGCTGTCGGCCTGTGCGGCGGCGCGCGAGCGCAACCGCGAAGTGGCGCTGGAAGAGCTTGGCCCCCAAGCCATTTATGAACGCGCCGAGGCCGAGCTTGAATCCGGTCAGCCCGATGATGCGGCAGCCCTCTTTATCGAGGTAGAGCGTCTTTATCCTTATTCGGAATGGGCGCAGCGGTCGTTGATCATGGCGACCTTTGCCTATCATACCGATCGCGACTATGAGAATTCGCGCGCCTCGGCGCAGCGTTATCTCGATTTCTATCCGGCCTCCGAGGATGCGGCCTATGCCCAATATCTTCTGGCGCTCAGCTATTATGACCAGATCGATCAGGTGGGCCGCGATCAGGGCCTGACCTTTCAGGCGTTGCAGGCATTGCGCCAGGTGATCGAACGTTACCCCGACAGCGAATATGCCGCCTCGGCGATCCTCAAATTCGACCTGGCCTTTGATCACCTGGCCGGAAAAGAGATGGAGATCGGGCGCTATTATCTGCGGCGTCAGAATTACACCGCCGCAATCAACCGGTTCCGCGTGGTTGTCGAACAGTTCCAGACCACCAGCCAAACGCCCGAAGCCTTGTTGCGGCTGGTCGAATCCTACCTGGCGCTTGGTCTGACCAGCGAGGCGCAGACCGCAGCGGCCATTTTGGGCTATAACTTCCAGGCCTCGCCCTTCTATGACGATGCTTTCCGCATTCTGAGCAATGAGGATCTGGCCCCGGATGCGGCCGGTGAAAGCTGGCTCAGAGAGATCTGGCAGCAGACCGTGCGTGGGGAGTGGCTCTGACCTAGGGGCCGATCAGGGGGCAGAGGAATGCTGCGCAGCCTCGATATCCGGGACATGCTGATCATCGACCGGCTGGAGCTTGCGTTTCAGCCGGGTCTGAATGTGCTGACGGGTGAAACCGGCGCGGGCAAGTCGATCCTGCTCGATTCGCTCGGCTTCGTGCTTGGCTGGCGCGGGCGGGCCGATCTGGTGCGCGCAGGCGCTGCGCAGGGTGAGGTTGAGGCGGTGTTCGACCTGCCCGAGGGCCACGGCGCGCATGGCGTGCTGGCCGAGGCGGGGCTGCCGGGCGGGACCGAGCTGATCCTGCGGCGCGTCAATTCCTCGGATGGCCGCAAGACGGCCTGGGTCAATGACCGGCGGGCCTCGGGCGAAGTGTTGCGCCAATTGTCGGAAACATTGGTCGAACTGCACGGCCAACAGGATGATCGGGGTCTGCTGGACCCGCGCGGGCACCGGGCCATGCTGGATGAGTTTGGCCAATTGGGCGGTCTGCGCGCCACCGTGGCAGGCCAGTGGCGGGCTCAATCGCAGGCCAGGTCGGCCTTGCAGGCGGCCCAGGCGCAACTGGCCGAGATGCGCGCCGAAGAGGATTTCCTGCGTCATGCGGTGGCCGAACTGGACACGCTCGCGCCCGAGCCGGGCGAAGAGGTGGCGCTGGATACCCGCCGCCGCCTGATGCAGGGGGCCGAAAAGATGCGCGCCGATCTGGCCCGTGCGATCGAGGCCTTGGGCGGGCAGGGGGCCGAGGGCGCGATGGGCGATGCGCTCAGGTGGCTTGACGGGCTGACCGACCGGGCCGAGGGCGGGCTGGATGCGGCCATGGCCGCGCTGGAGCGTGCGCTGGTGGAACTGGGTGAGGCGCAATCGGGGGTCGAACGCTTTGCCGATGCGCTCAGCTTTAACCCGAGCGAATTGGAGGAGACCGAGGAGCGGCTTTTTGCCTTGCGCGCGCTGGCCCGCAAACATGCGGTCGCGCCCGATGATCTGGGAAATTTCGCGGATGACCTGCGGGCCCGGCTTGCGGCGCTCGATGGCTCGGCGGGGCAGCTTGAGGGCTTGCAGGCCGCGCTTGAGAATGCCGAAAAAACCTATGCGGCGGCTGCGGCGGAATTGACGGGCGCACGCGCCAAGGCGGCGGCGCGGCTGGATCGCGGCATCATGGCGGAACTGACCCCGCTGAAAATGGAACGTGCCGTTTTCACCACCCGGATCACCGCCGACGCGCCGGGCCCGAGCGGGGCGGACGCCGTGACCTTTACCGTGGCCACCAACCCCGGCGCGCCGGCGGGGCCGCTCAATCGCATTGCATCGGGCGGGGAATTGTCGCGGTTTTTGCTGGCGATGAAGGTTTGTCTGAGCGAGCGGGCCAGCGGGCTGACGATGATCTTTGACGAGATCGACCGCGGTGTTGGTGGGGCGACGGCGGATGCGGTCGGACGGCGTTTGTCGGCATTGGCCCAGGGCGGGCAGGTCCTGGTGGTAACCCATTCACCGCAGGTCGCGGCGCTTGGCGCACATCACTGGCGCGTTGAAAAACAGGTGCGGGGCGAGATCACGCTGAGCCGGGTCGTCCCGCTCGACGCGCCCGCCCGGATCAACGAAGTGGCCCGCATGTTGTCGGGCGACACCGTGACCGAGGCCGCCCGCGATGCGGCAAGGGCGCTGCTGCAGCCGTCCTAGCACTCCGAGATTCAAGCAGATACAGACCGCCCGTGCGGCCGCCCGATCGTATGATTGGCGCGTGTTGCGGGCCCTGATGTCCGGTAAAGCAGCGACAAGACAGTGTTTTTCGTGTCGAGACGATGTTCATGATAGCCGAAAAAGGGTAGAGCAGATGAAAGGGGGTGCCATCGCCCCGCCTGCAACCCGCAATGAGGACTGCAAACGCCATGTCCGCCAAAGGCCGCTCTGTTCTGGCTGATTTGATGGGCGATGCCCGGACCGGGGCCCGGCGCAGTTGGGACGTGTTGCGCGACAAAGGGCCGGGGCAGGTCACATTCTGGTTCATCGCCCTGATTGTGGGCATCGCCGCCGGGTTTGCGGCGCTTTTCTTTCGGCGCGCGATCAACTGGCTTCAAGGCAGCCTTTACGGTGTCGATGATCCGAGGCTGCTGCACAGCTTTGCCGAGATGCTGCCCTGGTACTGGATCTGGCTGCTGCCGGTGATCGGCGGGTTGGTCGTTGGTCTGGTCCTGCATTGGTACACGCCCGATGGCCGCGTGCGCAGCGTTGCGGATGTTATTGAAGGCGCGGCGCTGGCTGATGGCCGGGTCGAAAAGCGCGCGGGGCTGGCCTCGGCGTTCGCTTCGCTCATTACGCTCAGCTCGGGGGGCTCGACGGGGCGCGAAGGGCCGGTGGTGCATCTGGCCGCCGTCATCTCCACCTATGTCTCCGACAAGATCCGCGCCGATGGCATCACCGGGCGCGATTTGTTGGGCTGCGCCGTGGCGGCGGCGGTTTCGGCCTCGTTCAACGCGCCGATCGCGGGGGCGCTCTTTGCGTTGGAGGTGGTGCTGCGCCATTTTGCCGTGCATGCCTTTGCGCCCATCGTCATTGCATCCGTCGCGGGCACCGTGATCAACCGGCTGGAATTCGGCGATGTGACGGAATTCAGCCTCGGCAGCGACGGGGCGCTGCAATTTTATGTCGAACTGCCTGCTTTCCTGATCCTGGGCCTTGTTGCGGGGCTGGTTGCCGCGATCTTCATGCGCGCGAGTTTCTGGGCCGAGGATATCGGCAGCTTGATTCAGCGTATTACCCGCATTCCGCGCTGGTTGCGCCCGGCCATTGCCGGGGTTCTGCTTGGCGGCATCGCCATATTCTACCCGCATATCATCGGCGTCGGGTACGAAACGACCTCTGCCGCGCTGACCGGGCAATTGCTGATGTATGAGGCGATCATATTTGCCATGCTCAAGGTCGTTGCCGTGGCGATCACTTTCGCGGGGCGCATGGGCGGCGGGGTGTTCTCACCATCGTTGATGGTTGGCGCGCTGACCGGGCTGGCCTTTGGCATGATCGCGACCAGTATCTTTCCCGAAGTGTCCGGCTCGGAAACGCTTTATGCGCTGGCGGGGATGGGCGCGGTGGCGGCTGCCGTGCTTGGAGCGCCGATATCGACCACGCTCATTGTGTTCGAGCTGACCGGGGACTGGCAGACCGGGCTGGCGGTGATGGTCTCGGTCTCGCTTTCGACCGCATTGGCCAGCCGCATGGTCCACCGCTCGTTTTTCCTGACACAGCTGGAACGGCGCAATATCCATCTGGCGGCGGGCCCGCAGGCCTATTTGCTGGCGATGTTCCGGGTTGGCAATGTGATGCGCCCGATGGGGGCCGAAAATGCCGCCCCCGAAGAGGCACTGCGAACCCTGATCGAACAAGGGATCTATCTGGACCGGAACGCGACGCTGGAACGCGCCATGCCGGTCTTTGAACGCACGGGGCTGGATTTTGTGCCCGTAGTGACCCTGGCACCCGGCGATGCCCCCCCCGCGCTGGACGGCGTTCTCTATCATGTCGATGCGCTCAAGGCCTATAATCAGGCACTGGCCGCGACAGCGGCCGAAGAACATAGCTGAGGGTTGGGTGGGACCGCATCGCCCCCATTCGCGGCATTGATTGCGCCCCCCGGATCAGCCCCTAGAGTTTTTCAACCGCAACCTTGTCATTGGCATAAAATGCAAGATGCCCGGCGATCCGGGCCATATCCGCCAGCGGCGTCTCATAGCTCCAGGCGGCATCTTTCAGCACTTCGCTTTTGGTGACGATCGAGAAATAACGGGCATCGCCTTTGTGCGGGCAATGCGTGGTCGTGGGGCTGGAATCGAGAAATGCCATGCCGATATCGGCGCGCGGGAAATAATACACGGCGGGCGCGTCACCCTCGCTGAGCTCAAGCGCGTTGGTGGTTTCACCCAGAACCGCGCCGCCTGCGCGCACGACCCAGGTTCCCGCGGCCTTGCGTATGGTGATGTGATTGGTCATCTTTCCTGCTCCCTCGATCTCGTCCGGTTTGAAGTGATCGTCGCGCTGCCACAGGGCCATGACAACCAGGTGTCACAGCGGTGCCGTCGCGCGTCTCAGCCAGTTTGCCGCATCTTCCGGCAGGTCCGGGCCGATCATTGCGGCCACCTGTGCGTGATATGCGTCAATCCAGGCGCGTTCAACCGGATCGAGTGCCGCAAGCACGATCAGGTCCCGGTCAATCGGGGCCCAGGTCAGGTTTTCAAACTCCAGCATGGGCCGGTCGTCGCCGCCGGGTAGGGCCGGGGCCTCACGCACCACGATGAGGTTTTCGATCCGGATGCCGAACACGCCTTCGCGGTAATAGCCCGGCTCATTCGACAGGATCATTCCGGGTTGCAGGGCCACGTCCGAGACCCGGCTCAACCTTTGCGGGCCTTCGTGCACGCTGAGGAATACGCCGACGCCATGGCCGGTGCCGTGGTCGAAATCGCGGCCCGCCGCCCAAAGCGGCGCGCGGGCGAAGGCATCCAGATGTTTGCCGGCCAACCCCTTGGGAAACCGCAGCCCATGGATGGCTATGACGCCGCGCAGCACTTGCGTAAAGGCCGATTTGACCTCGTCCCCGACATCACCCACCGCCAGCGTGCGGGTGATATCGGTGGTGCCGTCGCGATATTGGCCGCCGCTGTCGACCAGATAGACCTGCCCCGGCAGGATCGGCGCGTTCGAGGCGGTGCTGACCCGGTAATGCGGCAGGGCGGCATGCGGGCCGGCGGCGGAAATCGTGTCGAAGGAGATATCGCAGAGCGCACCGGTGTCAGAGCGGAAGTCCTCCAACCTGCGAACGCAGTCGATCTCGGTCAGGCCGCCGCCGGGTGCGGCAACGTCGAACCAGTGCAGGAACCGGGCCATGGCCACGCCGTCGCGGATATGGGCGGCGCGGGTGGCTGCAATCTCTGCCCCGGTCTTGCAGGCCTTGGGCAGGATGCAGGGATCGTCGCCCTTGGCGATGGCAACGCCTGCCGCCTCCAGCACCAGCCGCACCTGATGCGGGGCGGTGGCGGGGTCGACGCGGACGGGGCCGGTCAGCGCCTGCAAGGCCGGTTCAAATGTGGTCCACGGGTGCAGGTCGATATTCGGGTCAGGGTCGAGGCCCGCGAATTTTTCGGGGTCGCTGAACAGGCTGA
>CAXBGQ010000163.1:0-7142 GCA_963975135.1 uncultured Nioella sp.
GGGCCGCGCTGACCACCTATCTCAGCCTCGCGGGCCGCTACTGCGTTTTGATGCCCAATACCGCGCGTGGCGGTGGCATCAGCCGCAAGATCACCAACGCGCCCGACCGCAAGAAGCTCAAGGAAATTGCCACCGCGCTGGACGTGCCGCAGGGGGCCGGGCTGATCGTGCGCACGGCAGGGGCCAAGCGCACCAAATCCGAGATCAAGCGCGATTATGAATATCTGCAACGGCAATGGGAGCAGATCCGCGATCTGACGCTGAAATCCATCGCGCCCGCGCCGATCTATCAGGAAGGCGATCTGATCCACCGCTCGATCCGCGATCTCTATAATCGCGAAATTGATGAGGTTCTGGTCGAAGGCGATGCCGGCTACCGGCATGCCAAGGACTTCATGAAGATGATCATGCCGAGCCATGCCAAGAACGTGAAGCATTACACCGATCCGATGCCGCTCTTTGCGCGCCACCAGGTCGAGGGCTATCTGGCCGATATGTTCAACCCGGTCGTGCAGCTGAAATCGGGCGGCTACATCGTGATCGGCGTCACCGAGGCGCTGATTGCCATTGACGTGAACTCGGGCCGGTCCACCAAGGAAGGCTCGATCGAGGATACCGCGACCAAGACCAACCTGGAAGCTTCCGAAGAGGTGGCGCGCCAGTTGCGGCTGCGCGACCTGGCCGGTCTGATCGTGATCGACTACATCGACATGGATGAACGGCGCAACAATGCCGCCGTCGAAAAACGCCTCAAGGACAAGCTGAAATCGGACCGTGCCCGCATTCAGGTCGGCCGCATCTCGGGGTTTGGCCTGATGGAGATGAGCCGCCAGCGTCTGCGCCCCGGCATGCTGGAGGCGACGACACAGCCCTGCCATGCCTGCCACGGCACCGGTCTTGTGCGCTCGGATGACAGCCTGGCGCTCTCGATCCTGCGCCAGCTGGAGGAGGAGGGCACCCGCCGCCGGTCGCGCGAGGTGCTGCTGACCGCCCCTGTCGGCATCGTCAATTTCATCATGAACACCAAGCGCGAATATCTCGCCGCGATCGAGGCGCGCTATGGTATCTCGATCCGTATCGAGGCCGATCCGACACTGGTTTCGCCCGATTACAAGGTCGAGAAATTCAAGACCGCAACCCGGCGTGTGCAGGCTGCCGCCCCCGTGGTCTCGATGGACAGCGCCCTGATGGACAGCATCGAGGCGGAGGCCGAAGAGACCGAGGCAGAGGCCACGACGGTCGATTCGCCGGCAAGCATTGTCGCCGCGGCCACCGGTGAAGAGGAAACGCCCCGGAAAAAGCGCCGCCGCAGGCGGGGTGGGCGTGGGCGCCGCAAAACCGACGATACCGGCGCGGATGTAAATGGCGCAGCCGATGGCGAGCCTGAGGTTCAACAGGAAACCGCTCCGGAGGCGGATCAGGACGCGACCGCACCTGCCGAGGCTGATGCTGCACCTGAGGTTGCTGAGACCGCTGAACCGGTGGCGGAGCCTGTGACCGAAGACGCCCCCAAGCCCAAGCGCAAGCGCGCCAGCCGGGCTCGGAAAAAACCTGTGGCTGAGGTGGAAACACCGCTTGAGGCTGCGTCCGACGACAGCTCCGCCGCCGTGGATCAGCCAGCCGAGGCACCCGAGGTCGCGGCCCCGGCCGCGCAGGAGGCCGTTCAGCCCGAGGACGCGCCCGCCGAAGCGGCACCTGCCGCTGCGGACCCCGCGCCAGCGGCAGAGGCGCCGGCCGAGGAGATCAGCCCGGAGCCGGCCCCCGAACCGGCGCGCGAACCTGCTCTGGTCGAGGAAGCCCCGGCCTCAAACGAACCAGACCGCCCCAAGAAACGCGGCTGGTGGTCCATGGGCTGACAGCGCCGAAACAAGACCGACAAGCGCCCCCGATTTCTGGTCGGGGGCGTTTTTTATTTCGGACTCCAGAATCGAGGTTGATCCTGTCGCCAATGGCTCATTGACCGGGCGCACGGCCAATATTGGTCAGGCCAACATCCGGGGTGCAGGGTTACTGGCCTGCGAAAAGGCAGCCCCGCCATCACCGGCAAACAAACCAGAAAACCCCGGGCAATCTGTGTCATTGACCTGTCCTTTGCGGGCTGGTTCATGGGGCCACAGGTTATGGAGAAAGCGATGCGTGTATCGAGACGGTCCGAGGTTGATCCCTTTATCGTGATGGATGTGATGGAGGCCGCGCGCGCCGCAGAGGCGTCGGGCCGCCACATCATACATATGGAAGTGGGGCAGCCCGGCACCGGCGCGCCAGAAGCTGCACGGGCGCGACTGGCGGCGGAAATGGAGGCCGGACCGCTCGGCTACACTGTCGCGCTTGGCCGCCCCGATCTGCGCGCCGGCATCGCGGCGCTCTATGACGAATGGTATGGCATTGATCTCGACCCGGCCCGCGTGGTGGTGACCGCCGGTGCCTCGGGCGCGTTCCTTTTGGCCTTCACCGCCCTTTTCGATGCCGGCGACAAGGTTGGCCTGGGCGAGCCCTGCTACCCAAGCTACCGCCAGATCCTGCGCGCCCTCAGCCTCGAGCCGGTCGGGTTCCAGACAACCGAAGCGACCCGGTTCCAGCCGGTTCCGGGCAATCTGCGCGATGATATGGCAGGGCTTATCGTGGCCTCACCGGCCAACCCGTCGGGCACCATGCTGGACCGGACGGCGATGACGCGCCTGATCGAGGCCTGCGCCGCGCGCGAGATCTCGTTGATTTCAGACGAAATCTATCACGGGCTGCAATATGACGGCCCGGCGGTTTCGGCGCTGGAGATCTCCGACGATCTCTATATCGTCAATTCCTTTTCCAAGTATTTCTCGATGACCGGGTGGCGGTTGGGCTGGATGGTGGTGCCCGAGGCCCATATTCGGGTGATCGAACGGCTGGCGCAGAACATGTTCATCTGCCCGCCCCATGCGGCGCAGGTTGCGGCCCTTGGGGCGCTGTCGCCCGAAGGTCGGACCGAGCTTGACGATCACCGCGAAACCTATGCCGCCAACCGGGCGCTGATGCTGGCCGGGCTTGCACGCGCCGGGTTCGACAAGGTGGCCCCGGCGGACGGCGCATTTTATGTCTATGCCGATGCCTCGGATCATACCGCCGACAGCCTCGCCTTTGCCGCGGAGATCCTTGAAAAGGCAGGCGTTTCAGTTACTCCGGGTCTCGATTTCGACCCGGTGCGCGGCCACACCACGCTGCGGTTCTCCTATGCCCGTGCGACTGCCGATATCGAGGAGGGGCTCCTGCGGTTGCAACGCTTCATGGCGACGCGTTGATGGCTTGGGCTTTGGACCGGGTTCTGCTAGCATCCGGCAATCTCAATTTCGGCGGAAGACCGATGATCCGGGCAGTTCTGACACTTGTTTTTTCACTAGCATTCTGGCTGCCTGCGCTGGCGCAGGATTTTCGCGCCGTGGCGCGGGTCGAGGCCTCTGAAAGCCGCCTGATCGATCAGGGCGAAGGCGCGGAATTGCTGCTGGCGTTGACCCAGGCGGTGCCGTTTCGGGTGTTTACCCTGGAGGGTCCGGACCGGGTGGTGATTGATTTTCGCGAAGTGGCGTGGGGCGATCTGGCAGGGGCCATCGACAACTCGGAGGCGGTGACTGCGGTGGTCACGGGCGGGGCCGGGGCCGGGTGGTCGCGCATGGTCTTGACGCTTGCAGCCCCCATGGCGGTGGTCGAGGCCGGAATGGATACCGATGCGGGCGACGGCTCGGCTATTGTCCGGCTGCGCCTCGATCCGGTCGATCGCGCCGCCTTTGCCGCCAATGCCGGGGCACCCGCCCTGGTCGGTTTGCCGCCCGATCCCGTTCTGGCCGCGCCCGCCCTGCCATCCGACACGGATCTGATCATGGTGGCGCTGGATCCCGGCCATGGCGGTGTCGATCCCGGTGCCCTTCGGGATGGCACCGATGAGGCCGACCTGATGTTGGTTTTTGCGCTGGAGTTGCGCGAAGTGCTGCTGCGCACCGGGCGCTTCGACGTGGTGCTGACGCGCGAAGGCGACTGGTTCGTGTCCTTGCCCGAACGGGTCACCATAGCGCGCGGAGCGGGGGCGGATGTGTTCGTGTCGCTGCATGCCGATGCGCTGGCCGAGGGGCGCGCGCGCGGGGCCACGGTCTACACGCTTTCCGATACCGCCAGCGATGCGGCATCGGCCGCGCTGGCCGAGGCGCATGACCGCGCCGACCTGCTGGCGGGGGTCGATCTGGCGGGCAATGATGATGAGGTGGCGGGCGTGCTGATCGATCTTGCGCGCCTGGAAACCGCGCCGCGATCGGGCGCGCTGGCCGATCAGCTGGTCACGGGGTTGGTCGCCGCCGGGGCGACGCTTTATAACCAACCCCGTCTTGAGGCCGGGTTTTCCGTGCTCAAGGCGGCCGATATCCCCTCGGTCCTGCTGGAGCTTGGGTTTCTGTCGGATTCGGGCGATCTGGAGAACCTGCAAAGCGCCGATTGGCGGGCCCGGGTGCAGGAGGGCATCCGCGACGCGATGCTGGTCTGGGCGCTTGAGGATGCTGCGGTTTCGGCCCTGCTGCGGCGCTGAGATTGAGCGGGCCTCTCGGATATATTTGCGCGTGGATAAGATCTGGGGGCTGGCTGATGTGTTGCCGCCCCCAGATTATGACACGGGCCCGAAAGAGGGTTCGGCCCATAGCACTCTCGGAAAAACCTGCATCACGTAACGCTGCCTGAATTCAAGGATTTCAATGCGTTAAGCGATGCACCCTTGCTTCAGGTATTCCGAGAAGTGCCTTTGTCAGACTTCTACTGCTGCCAGAACCGGCGATTAAGCTCACGCGACACGTCTCCCCGGCTCAGGCCGACATCTTCCAGCAAATGCGCCTCCAGGTGTTTCAGCGCCTTGCGGGTCTGTCGGCGCTCCTCCCATTTCGCGACCAGAACCACCATGCGAAGCGCCACCACGGTCAGTGGCGGCAATGGGCGCGCCGAAAGGTAACCAAGCGCGGTGTGGGTTTGATCATGTGTCATGGGAGATCCTTTCCTGATTGTATTGACACAAAGCGTTAGTGTTCGATACTTATGTGATACAAAGAGAGGCGTCAGGCGTCGAGGGAAACATTGTCGTGGATACAATCTGGCAACCAAGCATCGAGGGCAGGCCCGGGCCGAAATACAGCGCGGTGGCCGAGGTTATCCGTGCCGCGATTGCCGATGGCACGCTTGTCGTGGGGGCGAAATTGCCGCCGGTGCGTGATCTGGCCTGGCGGCTGTCGATTACGCCCGGAACCGTGGCGCGCGCCTATACGATCCTGACGGATGAGGGGGCGTTGGAGGCCACCGTCGGGCGCGGCACTTTCGTGGCTCCGCCAAAAGCGGCTTTGCTGGACGATGTCTGGTCGCGCCAGGCCCCGGTGCCCGAGGATGCGGAAACCGGCCCGGTCAACCTGGTCAGCCCGCATCTGGCCGATATGGGACAGGTGGCGCATCTGCGCCGCGCGACGGCGCAGGTGGCCCAGGCCGATGCGCGTACCTTCATGCATTATCCGACCCGGACAGATTACGGCCCGGTCCGTGCGGCGGTGGCGAACTGGTTGTCGGATCTGCCGCTTGGGGCGCTGGATCAGGATGATATCATCCTTGCCAATGGCGGGCAGAACGCGATCTGCCTGGTGATGCAGGCCGTTCTGACCGGCGCGCGCCCGGCGGTTCTTATGGAAGACATCTCCTATGCCGGATTCCGCCGCGCCGCCGAGCTGATGCGTGCCGATGTGACCGGGGTGGCGATGGACGCCAGCGGCATGCGCCCGGACGCCCTGACGGCGGCAGCCAAATCAGGCAACGCGCAACTCATATGCCTGACACCCGAAGTGCAGAACCCGACCGGCAGTTTCATGCCGCTGGAGCGGCGCCGGGAGATCCTCGCCATCGCGGAACGCCATGACCTGCAGATTCTCGAGGATGACTGCTATCGCATGGGGGCGGCCCGTGCGCCGAGTTTCCGGGCGCTGGCCCCGGCGCGCACCTGGCACGTCTCGTCGATTTCGAAAACGCTGACCCCTGCCTTGCGGGTGGGGTTCGCACTTGCCCCCGAGGGGCGGCGGGCGGATCTGAGGCGGGCTGCCGAATACGGATTTTTCGGCCTGTCGCAACCTCTGGCCGAGCTGACCCGCATCGTGCTGAGCGATCCGGCCACCAAAGACATTGCACGGGCCATTCGCCAGCGGATGGCAGAATATGTCCGGGTCGCGGTGAACGTGCTTGGCCGGTTCGATATCAATTGGGATGCAGAGGTGCCGTTTTTGTGGCTGACCCTGCCTGCCGGCTGGCGCAGCGCCGCGTTTTGCCGGGCCGCAGAGGCGCAAGGCGTGCAGATCAGGTCGGCCGATGAGTTTTGCCTGCGTGACGGGCGCGCGCCGCATGCTGTACGGCTTGCCGTGAACGGGCAGGTGAGCCTGGCGGCGTTTGAGGCGGCGATGCAGCGATTGGGGGCCCTGTTGGACAATCCGCCGGAGCAGATCAGTGTCTGATTGGATGGGGTAAAATAATACCGCAATCCTAATCGCCTGAATTTCAACGATTATTATAAAATAAGCGCCCTTGACGCCGACCCGTAATAGGGTAGAACACCCCCATCGACAGAAGGCCTCCGCGCCTTCTGCTTTCATTTTCTGATGTCCCGGTGCCGCCAAGGCCCGGCAGCCCAAGGAAACCCGAGATGAAGACCTTCTCTGCCACGCCGGCGGATATCGACAAAGAATGGATCCTGATCGACGCCGAAGGCGTGGTTCTGGGCCGTCTGGCCTCGGTTATCGCCATGCGGCTGCGCGGTAAGCACAAGCCGTCCTTCACCCCCCATATGGACATGGGCGACAATGTCATCGTCATCAACGCCGACAAGGTGCAGGTGACCGGCAACAAGCGCAACAAGCCCAATTACTGGCATACCGGCTATCCGGGCGGCATCAAGTCCCGCACCACCGGCCAGATCCTGGAAGGCGCGCATCCCGAACGCGTGCTGATGCAGGCCGTCAAGCGCATGCTGCCCGGCGGGCCGCTCAGCCGTCAGCAGATGACCAACCTGCGCGTCTATGCAGGGGCCGAGCATCCGCATGAAGCCCAATCGCCCACCGTTCTGGATGTCGCATCCATGAACCCGAAAAACACCCGGAGCGCAT
>CAXBGQ010000164.1:0-7135 GCA_963975135.1 uncultured Nioella sp.
ACGTCTCTGAATAAGGGAAAATGCGGCTCCAGATATGCGCGCGGGCCAGCCGTTCCTGCCATGCCACCGCATCGTCAACGTCATAAAGCCGGAACAGATCCGTGCCACGCGGAGAACTGGCACCCGCGCATTTCATGATCGCATCCAGCCGTGCCGCATCCAGCGAAAGCCGTGTGCGTGTCGCCTCGGCCCATGCCACATCGCGCAGCGCCGCCGCTCCGGTGACCAGAGCCGGGCCGGAAACCGCCCAGGGTCCGATCATCGTCGCCAGCCGCGCAATCGTCTCGGGTGCCGCGATCGCAAAGCCAAGCCGCATGCCCGCGAGCCCCCAGAATTTGCCAAAGCTCTTCAGCACCACCACACCGGGGCGCGCCGCCAGATGCACCAGGCTCACGCCCGGCATCACGTCACAAAAGCTCTCGTCGATCACGGTGAGGGTATTGTTCCCCAGATCGCCCTCGCGCCAGATCCGGCCATCGGGGTTGTTGGGATGCACGATCACGCGCGCGCCGCCGGCACCGGCCACCCATCCCGCCGCAGCAAAGGCCGCGCCATGTTCGTTATAGGTGGGGGCGGTGATCTCGACCCGGCCCGGCGGTTGCAGCGCGGGGATGCGCGCGATCAACGCCGAGGCCCCCGGTGCCGCCAAAACCCCGGCTCCGTCCGGCACCTGCCAGAAATCCCGCGCGGCGCTGTAAAGCGCCTCAAAGGCACCGGCATCGGGCAGGGCGGTCCAGGCGTCGGCGGGCAGCGCGGGGATCGGATAGGGCACCGGGTTGATCCCGGTCGACAGGTCCAGCCAATCGGCCCGCGCGCCGCCGAAACGGGCAATCGCCGCGTCAATCCCGCCGCCATGATCCAATGTCATCAAAAGGCCCCCCGTCGCACAGGACGGTAAAAGCCGATTTTCAGGCCGCCTGCAATGCCTCGCGCCCATGCGGCGCGGTCCAGTCGATCACCGGGTTTATCGGAATGATGCGGTGCGGATTGATGCTGTCATGGCTGTAATGGTAGTGCCGCACGATATGATCGAAGTTTACGGTCTCTGCGACGCCCGGCCATTGATAGAGCTCACGCGTAAAGGCCCAGAGGTTGGGATAGTCGATCAGCCGCGCCCGGTTGCATTTGAAATGCAGGTGATAGACGGCATCGAACCGGACCAGCGTGGTGAAAAGCCGCCAATCGGCCTCGGTGACGCGGTCGCCGGTCAGGTATCGGTTTTCGGACAGGATGCCCTCGACCCATTCCAGCGCGTCAAAGAGGGCATGAACGGCCTTGTCATAGGCGGCCTGGCTGGTCGCAAAGCCCGATTTGTAGACACCGTTATTGATGTCGGAATAGACCCGCGTGTTGATCGCGTCGATCGGCGCGCGCAGATCCTCGGTGTAGAAATCCTGGCTGTCGCCGGTGATGCCGTTGAAGGCGGAGTTGAACATGCGGATGATCTCGGCGCTTTCGTTCGACACGATGGTGCCGGTCGCCTTGTCCCACAGCACCGGAACGGTCACCCGCGTCGAAACTTGCGGGTCCGCCTTCAGGTAAATGTCACGCAGGAACCGCGATCCGAACAGATGATCGCCCGTGGCACCGGGGAAATCCTGCGCAAAGGTCCAGCCTTCGGCCAGCATGTCGGGATGCACGACGCTAACGTCGATATGATCCTGCAAACCTTTCAGCGCGCGAAAAATCATCGTCCGGTTGGCCCAGGGGCAGGCATGGCTGATGAAAAGGTGATAGCGCCCGCTCTCCGCCTTGTAGCCGCCCACGCCGGACGGCCCGGCGCTGCCATCGCGGGTTATCCAGTTGCGAAATTGCGCTTCCTGACGCTTGAACGCCCCACCGGAAGATTTGGTGTCATACCACTGATCATGCCAGATACCGTCCTGAAGACGTCCCATGCCGTGCTCCTTTGCTGTGTTGCATCACAGATAGGCGGTGCACAGGTGGAAAGAAAACCCCCCGGTCGCGCAGAGACACCGCGCGCAAACGCACAGTCAGGCGGCGTCACGCTGACGAGCACGGAAGTTTTCGGCCTTGGCCCGGTTGCCGCAACGCGCCATCGAACACCAGCGCCGCCCGACACCGCGCCCCTGATCCAGAAACAGATGCGTGCAGCGTCGGCATTCGCGCAGGCGCGCAAATTGGTCGGACCTGAGCAGGTCTTCCATCGACAGCACCACCAGATCATAGGCACGTGCCAGCGGACGAGGCATGGTCAACAGCCCCTGGGGCGTAATCCGCAGCTCGGCTTCGGCCATCACCGATTGCATCGCGGCGGCCAATGTCAGGCCATCCTCAGGTTTTGGTATCCGCCCGGCGGCCAACGCGGAAAACGCGACATAAGCGGCCTCGCGCAGGCCCATGAGGGCCTGCATCTGAGCGTCGATATCGGATGGAAGCGACAACCCGGCGGCTTGCATCTGGCCGCGCAATTCATGCGCATCGGAAAAACTGTTCTGTCCGCGCGACTTGCCGTCATCGGCCACAGTGTTCAAAAAGCAAAGAAACGGATGACCTGCATCCGGCTCAGCGCGCGCCGCCGCTTTTGTCATTGAAAAACTGCCCTCGATCTTTTGTTATTTTCACATATTTGCAACCATCGTGGCGCAGCATGGGCACCAAGTAAAGCAGGCGGGCCCGCCATCGGCAGCAGTTTGCCCATGCCGGCCACTGTGGCCTTTATGCGACGTGCTGCAATGCGGCACCAAGGTGCGCGTTGACCGAATCCCAATCCTTCTCATCTATCTCGTTAACGATTGCGCAAGGAAACCCGATGTCCGACTTTCTGCCCAAAGAGGTGCTGGAGGGGCTGCATGCCGCCCGCCGCAAGGCTGAACGCAAGCGCAGCCGTCGCTCGGTGCATATCGGCGATGAGGTTTATCCGATCCTGACCTTTGCCGAGGAAGGCTTTGCGCTGGATATCGAACACGCGCCGCAACTGCGTGGATTGGTCGATATCTTCGAGGGGCCGAAACACCTCTATCAGGCGCTGATTGTGGCCTCCGAGCGTGAAGGTGACGTGATGCGCTATGAGTTCAAGCGCAACACCGTCGCCGCCGACCGACCGCCGCTGGATTTCTATCAGGAACATGAGGTGCCCATCGCGCTTCTGGACAGTTCCAAAGCCTGAAACTGGCCTTTGCATTTTCGCCATCGCGGGGGCAGCCTGCGCGCAAACCCGCCCCGGTGTTCCGGGCGGGATCACCTGCATGAGGTTCCTCGCGTGATTCAGACCCCCTATCTTCTCTTTCTGGGCGATGCGCCCGATCATCTGGCCGCCAAGGTGGCGCAGGGCATCCGCGACTGGCGGCCCGACAACGCCGTGGGCCAGTTCCGCATGGAGGGCTGCCAGACGACGGTGGGTTTGCCCGATATGGACCTGACCCAGGCCCGGGCCGCAGGCGCGAAAACGTTGGTGATCGGGGTGGCCAATCGCGGCGGCAAGATCTCGCAGGCCTGGAAAAAGGTGCTGGTGATGGCGCTGGAGGAAGGGTTCGACCTGGCCTCCGGCTTGCACAACCTTTTGCGGGATGAGCCCGATCTGGTCGCGGTGGCTGAGGCGACGGGCCGCGCGCTGCATGATGTGCGGGTGCCCGAAGACGATTATCCGATTGCAAATGGTGTCAAACGCACCGGCAAACGCTGTTTGGCCGTGGGCACCGATTGTTCCGTCGGCAAGATGTATACCGGGCTGGCGATGGATCAGGAGATGAAGGCGCGCGGTCTGAAGTCCAGCTTTCGCGCCACCGGACAGACCGGCATCCTGATCACCGGCAACGGCGTTCCCTTGGATGCCGTGGTGGCCGATTTCATGGCCGGGGCGGTGGAATGGCTGACGCCCGATAATGATGCCGATCACTGGGACCATATCGAAGGCCAGGGCAGCCTGTTCCACGTCTCCTATTCCGGGGTCACCATGGCGCTCATTCATGGCGGGCAGCCCGATGCGCTGATCCTCAGCCATGAACCGACCCGGCCCCATATGCGCGGTTTGCCGGATTATGATCTGCCGACATTGGAAGTGCTGCGCGATACCGCCTTGCCGCTGACGCGCATCGCCAATCCGGCCGCTCAGGTCGTGGGTGTTTCCGTGAACACCGCCGCAATGGCCGAGGATGAAGCGCTGCGCTACCTGGCGTCGGTCGAGGCACGGATGGGCTTGCCCGCCATCGATCCGTTCCGCCAGGGGGCCGCGCGGCTGGTCGATGCGCTGATGGCGATATGATCTCGGTCACCCGCGATACGTTTCGATTGGCCGAGGTTTTTACCATCGCGCGGGGCAGCCGGACCGAAGCGCAGGTTCTGACCGTGCGCGCATTTGCCGGCGGTCGCATGGGATGGGCCGAATGTGTGCCCTATGCCCGATATGGCGAGACGCTGGACAGTGTGACCGCGCAGATCGAAACCCTGCCGCCGGAGATTTCACGGCAGGATCTGCAAGACGCCTTGCCCGCCGGGGCCGCGCGTAACGCGGTCGATTGCGCGCTGTGGGATCTGGCGGCGAAAACCACCGGCGCGCCGGTCTGGCAACTTGCGGGCCAACCCCGCCCGCGCCCGCAGATAACCGCCTTTACCCTGTCGCTCGACAGCCCTGAAAACATGGAGAAATCAGCCGCCAGACACGCCCATAGGCCGCTGTTGAAAATCAAGCTCGGCACGCCCGACGACATGGCCCGGCTGGAGGCGGTGCGCCGTGGCGCGCCGCGCGCGAAGATCATCGTCGATGCCAATGAAGGCTGGAGCGTGGAGGTCTATTCCGAGCTTGCGCCGCATCTGCTGCGCCTTGGGGTCGAGATGGTGGAACAGCCCTTGCCCGCCGGGCAGGACGATATGCTGGCCGAGATCGCGCGGCCCTTGCCGGTTTGCGCCGATGAAAGCTGCCATGACCGCGCCAGCCTGGCCGGTCTCGCGGGCAAATATGACATGGTGAACATCAAGCTCGACAAGACCGGCGGATTGACCGAGGCGCTCAGCTTGCGCGATGCGGCGCGCGAACAGGGTTATGAGGTGATGGTCGGCTGCATGGTGGGATCGTCGCTGGCCATGGCCCCGGCGGTTCTGGTGGCGCAGGGGGCCCGGATCACCGATCTGGACGGGCCGCTTTTATTGGCCGAGGATCGCGCCGTTCCGCTCAGGTTCGACAGCGCGGGGGTGCATCCGGCCCCGGCGGAATTATGGGGGTGAGGGCGCTCCTCATTTCTGTGGTATTGTATCTTAACGCACTGATTTCATAAGAATATCGGCGGCTTCTTCGACCTCTGACAACGGCAGGTTACCCTCGCAGAACTGCCCCAGATAGCCAAACAGCCCAGCGGTGATCAGCCGCGATTTCCGGTCGGCATCGGGGTGATCCTCGGCCCGCAACTGGGCCCGGATTTCAGATTCCGCAATCGTCCTGATCAGCGGGACATCCTGCGCCAGCGCGACCAAAAGTTGCGCTTGTTTGGGATCGTTTCGGGCCAGTGTGAGGACATGGCCAAGGCATGATCGCAGCCGCATATACCCGTGCGGGCGACCGTCGAAGGCGGTAATGAATACCGCCCCCGCGATCTGAGATGCGGCATCGGTAATGGCGTCGAAAACCGCCTCGATATCCGGAAAGTAACGATAGAAAACGGTGCGTTTGATACCGGCGGCGGCGCAAATCGCCTGCACGGTCATGGCCGCCCGGCCATCGCGGGAAAACACCGCCTCAGCGGCGGCCAGGATGCGGGCGCGGGTCTGGTTGCCCTTGGCCGTGAGTGGGGGGATCCGGGTCTCTGACATAACAAAAGTGACACTACCGTCATTTTTAAATGACGCAAGTGTCACTTTTTGGCCCGCCGCGTGCGGGCTTGACCCTGCCGCCCGGCTGACCGATGACGGGTCCGACCGGAAAGAAGGAGCGCCCGCCATGACCCGCACCGTTTATGTGAACGGAGAATACCTGCCCGAAACCGAGGCGAAAGTGTCAGTCTTTGACCGCGGGTTTTTGTTTGCCGATGGCGTCTATGAGGTGACATCCGTGTTGGACGGCAAGCTGATCGATTTCGATGGCCATGCGGTGCGGCTGGAACGCTCACTCTCGGAACTTCAGATGCAAAACCCGACCGACAAGGAGCGCCTGCTGGAGATTCACCGCCAGCTGGTGGCGCGCAACGACATCACCGATGGGCTGATCTATCTGCAGATCACCCGCGGCAGCGATGGCGACCGCGATTTCGCCTTTCCGGCGGAGGATACACCGCCGACCATCGTGCTGTTCACCCAGGCGAAACCGGGGCTGGCCGATAACCCGGCGGCGAAAACCGGGATCAAGGTGATCTCGATTGAGGATCAACGCTGGGCGCGGCGCGATATCAAGACCGTGCAACTGCTTTACCCGTCAATGGGCAAGATGATGGCCAAGGCGGCGGGCTGTGACGATGCCTGGATGGTCGAGGATGGCCATGTGACCGAGGGCACGTCAAACAACGCCTATATCGTGACGGCGGAGGGCACCATCGTGACCCGGCAACTGGGCAATGACATCCTGCATGGCATCACCCGCGCCGCCGTGCTGCGCTTTGCCCGCGAGGCGCAGGCCAAGGTCGAGGAACGGCCCTTTACCATCGCAGAGGCACAGGCCGCGCGCGAGGCGTTCATCACTTCGGCCTCGGCCTTTGTGATGCCGGTGGTCGAGATCGATGGCAGCCCCGTGGGCGACGGCAAGGTCGGGCCGATGGCGGCGCGAATCCGCGAGATTTATCTCGATGAAATGCGCAAGGCGGCGGTCTGAAATCCGCTGCTGCCAGCAATGAAAAAGGGCCGCCAAAGCGACCCTGTTCCTGACTGATTTATGCAGCCGATCTGCGCCGGGGCCGGTTGCGCTTGCGCGGGCCGGACGGTGCGGAATTGGCCGGTTTGCCCTGTGGGACGCGCCCGCCGCCACGACGGCCACCGCCGCCGCCGCGTTTTTCCGGCTTGACCTCTTCGGGCCTGCGGCCGCTGCCGACCGGGATCGAGACCTTCATCACCTTCTCGATCTGGTTCAGAAGGCCGATTTCCTCGGCGCAGCAAAAGGCGATCGCCTCACCATCCTTGCCGGCGCGCGCGGTGCGCCCGATGCGGTGGACGTAATTGTCGGGCACTTCCGGCAGGTCGTAATTATAGACCG
>CAXBGQ010000165.1:0-7130 GCA_963975135.1 uncultured Nioella sp.
GGATATTCGCCAAACGGGTGCAAATGGTGGCCTGCGGCACATGGCCGACCGATCTGCCGGACGGCACGACCCACGAACATACCGGCAATCCGGTGCGCGCGGCCGTGCTCGCGCGGGCAGGGGCGGCCTATATCGCGCCCGGCGATTACCCGATGAGCGTGCTTGTGATGGGCGGCAGCCAGGGTGCGCGCATCTTGTCGGATACCGTGCCCGCCGCGATTGCATTGCTGCCCGAGAATATCCGCAAACATCTGCGCGTGGCCCATCAGGCCCGGCCCGAGGATCAGGGTCGGGTGATCGCCGCCTATCATGAGATCGGCATCGCCTCGGAGGTCGAGCCGTTTTTTCGCGACGTGCCGCGCCGGATGAGCGAGGCACAGCTGGTGGTCAGCCGGGCCGGGGCTTCCTCGGTTGCGGATATCTCGGTGATTTGCCGCCCGGCGGTGCTGATCCCCTTTGCTGCGGCCACCGGCGACCATCAGAATGCCAATGCGCAGGGTCTGGTCGATGCCGGGGCGGCATTGCGGCTGCGCGAAGACGAACTGACCCCTGCAAGCCTGGCCGAGGCCATGTATACCGTTCTCAGCCAGCCCGATCTCGCGATGCAGATGTCGCAAGCGGCGACGGGCGCGGGCATTGCCGATGCGACCGAACGCCTGGTGCGGGCGGTGGAACGACTGGCACAGGAATGAACGCTCTGACGGATATCCGAGCCGCGGCGCTGAAAGAAGGATCGAGACCGATGAATGCGGCCACCAAGTTACCGACCCAATTGGGTGCCATCCATTTCGTGGGCATTGGCGGCATCGGCATGTCGGGCATTGCCGAGGTGCTGATCAATCACGGCTACACCGTTCAGGGCTCGGATCTGAAGCCCTCCAAGATCACCGAACGGCTGGAACGGCTTGGCGCAAGGGTCTTCATCGGGCAGCGGGCCGAAAACCTCGAAGGGGCCGAGGTCGTGGTGGTCTCGACCGCGATCAAACCGGGCAATCCCGAACGCGACGCGGCGCGCGCCATGGGCCTGCCGGTGGTGCGCCGGGCCGAGATGCTGGCCGAACTGATGCGCCTGAAATCCAACATCGCCGTGGCCGGAACCCATGGCAAGACCACGACCACGACCATGGTGGCGACGCTGCTGGATGCGGGCGGGGTCGATCCCACCGTGATCAATGGCGGCATCATCCACGCCTATGGCTCCAATGCGCGGATGGGGCAGGGCGAATGGATGGTGGTCGAGGCCGATGAAAGCGACGGCTCGTTCAACCGTCTGCCCGCGACCATCGCCATCGTCACCAATATCGACCCCGAACATATGGAACATTGGGGCGATTTTGACGCGCTCAGGCAGGGGTTTCTCGATTTCGTCTCGAATATCCCGTTCTACGGGCTGGCCGTGTGCTGCACCGATCACCCGGAGGTGCAGAGCCTGGTGGGCAAGATCACCGACCGCCGCGTCGTGACTTACGGCTTCAACGCGCAGGCCGATGTCCGCGCCGTGAACCTGCATTACAAAGGCGGCGTGGCGCATTTCGATGTGGAATTGCGGTCCGAGGATATGGTGATCGAGGGGTGCACCCTGCCGATGCCGGGCGACCACAATGTCTCGAACGCGCTGTCGGCCATTGCCGTGGCCCGCCATCTGGGCATGAAAAACGCGGAGATCCGCACCGCCCTTGCCAATTTCAAAGGCGTCAACCGGCGCTTTACCAAGGTGGGCGAGGTTGGCGGCGTCACTATCATCGACGATTACGGCCACCACCCGGTCGAAATCGCCGCCGTGCTGAAGGCCGCGCGCCAGGCCACCGAGGGCCGCGTGATCGCGGTGCATCAGCCGCATCGCTACACCCGCCTGCATTCGCTGTTCGAGGAGTTTTGCGCCTGTTTCAACGAGGCCGATGTCGTGGCCATCGCCGAGGTTTTCGGTGCCGGCGAAGGCCCCATCGAGGGCGCATCCCGCGACGATCTGGTCGCGGGGCTGGTGGCCCATGGCCACCGCCATGCCCGCGCCATTCTGGATGAGGATGATCTGGAACGGCTGGTGCGCGAACAGGCGCGCCCCGGCGATATGGTGGTCTGCCTGGGGGCCGGCACTATCAGCACCTGGGCGCAGGGCCTGCCCGCTCGGTTGGAGGCATAGCGCATGGCCGACACCCTCAAACGTCGCATCGGGCCGGGGCTGCTGACAGCCTATGGCGTCGGTGTGATGGTGGGGGCAGGCATCTACGTTCTGGTAGGGGCGGTCGCGGCCGAGGCCGGGATCTGGGCCCCTGTGTCCTTTCTGCTGGCGGGGCTGGTCGCGGCCCCTTCGGCGCTGTCTTATGCCGAGTTGTCGACGCGCATCCCCGAGGCCGCGGGCGAGGCTGCTTATATCGAGGCGGGGCTTGCCTCACACGGGCTGGCGGTGCTGGTGGGGCTCGCGATTGTCGTGGCCGGCACGGTGTCGGCGGCGGCGGTTCTGCGTGGTGGGGTCGGATATCTGACATCGGTGATCGATGTGCCGACGATGGCGGCCATTCTGGCTCTCGGGGCGGCTTTGTTGGCGGTGGCGATTGCCGGCGTGCTGGAAAGCCTGGCGCTGGCGGCCCTTTTTACGCTGGTCGAGGTGATCGGCCTGGCGCTTGTGGTCTGGGCCGGGTTCACCGCGGACGTGTCACCCGACTGGAGCGCGCCCGCCGGGCTGCCGCTGGCCGGTCTCGGAGTGGGCGCGACATTGGCCTTCTTTGCCTTTATCGGGTTCGAGGACATCGTCAACATGGCCGAGGAAGTGCGAAACCCGGCGCGATCGTTGCCCTTGGCCATCCTCGGGTCGCTGATAATCACCACCTTGCTTTATATCCTGGTCTCGCTCGCGGCGGTGCGGGTGTTGCCGGTTGCCGATCTTGCATCATCCGAACAGCCGCTGGCGCTGGTCTGGCAGGTGCGCACTGGCGGTTCGGCCGGATTTTTGGCGCTGATTGCGGTTGTGGCGGCGTTGAACGGGGTTCTGGCACAGCTGGTGATGGCGGCCCGCGTTCTTTTCGGGCTTGGCAAACGCAGCCCGCACCTGGCGCTGTTTCACCGGGCACATGCCCGGTTCGGCACGCCGGTGCTGGCGACGGTTCTGGTGGGCGTGGCGGTGATTGGTGCGGCGCTGGTCTTGCCGGTCGCGGCGCTGGCCTCGGTCACCTCCACGGTCTTGCTTTCGGTTTTCGTCCTGGTCAACCTGGCATTGATCAGATTGAAGGCGCGCCAGCCCGAGGCCCCGTTCCATGTCCATGTCGCGGTCCCCTGGGCCGGGCTGGTTGCAGCACTTGGTGCTCTGGTCGCCTTTGCAGGAGGGCAGATCGTATGACCCTGTCGCTGACTCTGGCCGCGTTCTGGGTGATTATCGCCACCTTTCTGGCCTTTCTGCCGATGCGCCTGCAATACGTGCCCGGTCTGGCGTTGCTGGTGCTGGCCGTGCCCCTGCTTGTCTTTATCGCGATCCAGCACGGGGTCTGGATCGTTCTGCTGGTGCTGGCGGGGTTCGCGTCGATGTTCCGCCGCCCATTGGCCTATCTTATTCGCCATCTTCTGGCCCGGAAAAAAAGAGAGGAAAGCTGATGCCGATCTCGTTGACCCTGGCAAGCCTATGGGCGTTGATTGCCTGCATGTTGGGCCTGGCCCCGCGCCGGTTCCACTGGCCTGCCGCGACCGTTTTGATCGCGACCGGCATTCCGCTTTTGGGGCTTGTCACCTGGCAGATGGGGCCGTGGTGGGGGCTGGCCTTGCTGGCGGCGGGGGTGTCGGTGCTGCGCTGGCCGGTGTTTTACGCGGGCCGGTGGCTGCGGCGGCGGTTCTTGCAAGGATAAAACGGGCGCGGGCTATGGACGGAAACCTTGTCATATTCGCTTTGACCAGCCTGGTGCTTGGCTCCGGGATCGGGTTCTTTTTGGGTCGCTATACATCGGGCGCTATTCTCTACCTTCTGTGGGCGGCGTTGGTGGGCAGCCTGCTGGTTCTTCTGGTCGCGCCGGTTGGCCGTGTTCTGGGGGTGGCGCAGGATGACTGGAGCCGTGCGCTCTATCTCTATATGGCCGCCATATTTCTGGTCCCGGTCTTGATCAGCTCGGGCCTCTTCGGTTGGGTCGGCCTGCGCAAACGCCGCCGGGTCCTGCGCGAAGGTCAGGGCGATGTCTGATCCGGCCCTGCCGCCCGTGCGCGGCACCTTGAGCGAAAACCGCGCACTGGCCGATCTGACATGGCTGCGCGTTGGCGGCCCCGCGGATGTGTTGTTTCAACCGGCCGACCGGGAAGATCTGGCGGCGTTTCTGGCGGCGCTCGATCCGGGCGTGCCGGTTTTCCCGATGGGGGTCGGATCGAACCTCATTGTGCGTGATGGCGGCATCCGCGCGGTGGTGATCCGGCTCGGGCGCGGCTTCAACACGATCGAGATGGGCCCGGGCACCGTCACGGCGGGGGCGGCCGTACTTGATGCCCATGTCGCGCGCAGGGCGGCGGCGGCGGGGCTGGATCTGACCTTTCTGCGCACCATTCCGGGCAGCATCGGCGGCGCTCTGGTGATGAATGCGGGCTGTTACGGCAGCTATGTCGCGGATCATTTCCTGCAGGCCGAGGCGGTTCTGCGCGATGGAACCTGCGTCACCCTTGGCCCGGGTGACATCGCGTTTCAGTATCGCCAGACCGATCTGCCGCAAGGCGCGGTGATCACCTCGGTCACGTTCCGCGCCGATGCAGGCGAGCCGGCGGCGCTGGAGGCGCGCATGGCCGACCAGCTTGCCAAACGCGACGCGACGCAACCGACCAAGGACCGCAGTGCCGGTTCGACCTTTCGCAATCCGGCGGGGTTCAGCAGCACGGGCCGGGCCGATGACAGCCATGAGATGAAGGCCTGGAAGCTGATTGACGACGCTGGCATGCGCGGGGCCCGGCGGGGCGGTGCCCAAATGTCGGAAAAACACAGCAATTTTCTGCTCAACGCGGGCGGTGCCACGGCAGAAGACCTTGAGATGCTTGGCGAAGAGGTCCGAAAAAGGGTTTTCTTAAAGAGCGGAATAGAGCTAGTATGGGAAATCATGCGGGTCGGCGTTCCGGCCCGCGATAGCAAGCCGGAATAACCGGTGCGAATAACAAGCCGACAAGGGCGCAAAGCCCGCGGCGAAATGAGGCGATGGTGGCGGTAAGTTCGGGCAGAACACCCCCCAAAGTTGCGGTATTGATGGGCGGACCTTCGGCGGAGCGCGAGGTTTCTCTGTCATCAGGGCGCGAATGCGCAACCGCGCTGCGGGACGAAGGATTTGACGTGGTCGAGGTCGATGCCGGCCCCGATCTTTATGCCCGTCTGACCGATCTCAAACCCGATGTTGCCTTCAACGCCCTGCATGGGCGGTGGGGTGAGGATGGCTGCGTGCAGGGTATTCTTGAATGGCTGCGCATCCCCTATACGCATTCCGGCGTGCTGGCCTCTGCGCTGGCGATGGACAAGCAACGCTGCAAGGCCGCGTTCCGCGCCGCGGGCATTCCGGTGGTCGAAAGCGTGATCGCCGCGAAATACGATGTGATGGCGCGCCATGTGCTGAACGCACCTTATGTCGTGAAACCCAATAACGAAGGCTCGTCGGTTGGCGTCTACCTGGTGATGGATGGCGCGAATGCGCCGCCGAAACTGTCCGATGAGATGCCCGATATGGTGATGGTCGAGACCTATGCGCCGGGGCGCGAGCTGACCACCACGGTGATGGGCGACCGGGCTTTGGGCGTGACCGATATCCTGACCGATGGCTGGTATGATTACGACGCCAAATATAAACCCGGCGGATCGCGCCATGTCGTGCCCGCCGATCTGCCCGCCGAGATCACCGAGGCCTGCCTGGATCTGGCGGTGCGCGCGCATGATGCGCTTGGCTGTCGCGGTGTCAGCCGCACCGATTTCCGGTGGGACGAGGCGCGCGGCCTGGACGGGCTGATCGTGCTGGAGGTCAACACGCAGCCCGGCATGACGCCGACATCGCTGACCCCCGAACAGGCCGGCCAGGTCGGCATGAGCTTTGGCGACATGTGCCGCTGGATCGTGGAGGATGCCTCATGCAACCGCTAAGAGCCCGCCGCCGCCCGGCCCATGACCCCGCCCCGTCGCGCTGGTCTTACAGGGTGCAACGGTTGTGGCTCACGCCGCTTTTCCGCGCGGTGTTGCGGATCGGCCTGCCGGCCTTTGCCGTGGTGGCCGCAGGCGGCTGGTATATCTCCGATCCCGCCAATGTGCGGCGCTTGCAGGATGGCGTGGCCGAGATCCGGCGCTCGATCGAGGATCGCCCCGAATTTCGCGTTACCCTGATGTCGATCTCGGGCGCGTCGCCGGTCCTGGCCGAGGAAATCCGCGCCACGCTGGCGATGGATTTTCCGATCTCGTCCTTTGATCTGGATCTGGAGGGCCTGCGGATCAGGGTCGAGGAGATCCGCGCCGTATCGGAGGCCGATCTGCGCATCCGGTCGGGCGGTGAGTTGGCCATTGAGGTGACCGAACGCCGCCCCTCGATGGTGTGGCAGGCGCGCGAGGGGCTGTGGTTGATCGACGATACCGGCGAACGTGTGGCTCCGCTGGCCGCGCGCCCCGATCTGGATTTCCTGCCGATCATCGCGGGCGACGGGGCCAATGAGGTCGCGGCCGAGGCATTGGCGCTTTTTGACACCGCATTACCCCTGGGCGACGATCTGCGCGGGCTGGTGCGGATGGGTGAACGCCGGTGGGATCTGGTCCTGACCGATGGCACCCGCATCCTGCTGCCGGCAGACGACCCCGCGCCTGTGCTGGACCGGGTGCTGGCGGCCAATGATGCGCAGGAATTGCTGGACCGCGATATTCTGCGCGTCGATCTGCGCGATCCGGCGCGCACTGTTTTGCAACTGACCCCCGCGGCGCTGTCGGAACTGCGCCGCATGCGGGAAACCGAGACCACGGGAGACCAACAGGGATGAGTATGCTGTATCAGTCACAGCGGGCCATGCGCGCCAAACGCGAAGAGGCCATGCGCCGGGGTGTCATCGCCATCCTGGATATCGGCAGTTACAAGACATCCTGTCTTGTCCTGCGCTTTGATGCCTCCGATGAGCTGCGCCCCACGGACGGCGTAGGGGCCATGGCGGGCCAG
>CAXBGQ010000166.1:0-7000 GCA_963975135.1 uncultured Nioella sp.
CCGACATCCATCGGATCAGAGGTGGCCGAGGCCGTCAGGATGAGAATCACCTCGCCGGGGGCATCTGCAATGGCCCTAGCCAGACCCGGTTCGTCATGATTGGCAAAGGCGCGCGGGGTCAGGCGCATCCCCATCCGCTCCAGCCGCGCCGCAATCGCATGGCGACCTTTCTCGGAAGGGGGCTCGGGGCTGAGCAGCGTCTCGATCAATGTGGCCGTCTTGTAGATGGGGGCCAACACGGTGATCGCACCCGCGCCCCGATCGGCCGCTTTCTGCAGGGCCTGCGCCGGCACGCCGTAGGAGATGATCTTGATCGTGGCCAGCATACTGCCGGCATCGGACCGATGATGATCCGGCACGGTCGCGATGGTGATCATCGGATCGACGCCATTCACCGCCTCGATGGCCGCCACATTGAGCCGCACCACCCCGGCGCGCGCGGCATAGAGGTTGACCCGCCCCGCGCCCGCGCCCGATATCCGCAGGCCCTGCCCCGCAGGGTCGGGCACGATGGCCTCGGCCAGGTGCCGCGCCGCGTCATCTTCGGCCACATCGCCGGGATCGAGCCGCGCCACGGTCACCATCTGATCGCCCCCGGTGGCCAGATCCCGAATATGGTCGCGGGTCAACACCGTTCCCTTGGCGATGCGGTAGAGCTTTCCCGCGCCGCTTGTGCAGACCATCGAATGCGCCAGCACCGTGCCTTCGGCCTCGGCCACCGGAACAACTCCGAACCTCACGCGGGCACCCGGCGCAGAACCGCCGTCATCTGTGCCAGCACCGAAATCGCAATCTCGGCCGGGCCCTGTGATCCGATATCCAGACCCACCGGCCCATGGATGCGTCCGATCTGATCTTGCGCGACCCCGGCCGCAATCAACCGTTCGACCCGTTTGGCATGGGTCCGCGTCGATCCCAGGCAGCCGATATAGAACGCAGGCGAGGCCAGGGCGGCATGAATGGCGGGGTCATCCAGCTTGGGGTCATGGGTCAGCGTCACGATTGCGGTGCGGGCATCGGGGCGGGCGGCTTGCACGGCCGCATCGGGCCAGTCCTCAACGATATCTTCGCCCGGAAACCGCGCTGCTGCTGCAAAGGCCGGGCGTGGGTCGATCAGCGTGGGGGCATACCCCGCCAGCCGCGCCATCGGCAGCAGCGCCTGCGCGATATGCACGGCCCCGACCACCAGCAGGCGCAGGGGCGGGTTGTGGATGGCGATGAATTCGTCGCCCTCAAACCCCGATTTATCGGCGCGGAACCGGGGCCCGAGATCGGCATCGTCGCTCGGCATCAACCGCCGCGCACCGGTCCGGATATCGACGCCATAGGCCACCGGAACACGTGTGGCACGGGCATCGACCAAAGCCTCCAGCATGGCCACCGGCAAGACCCTGCCGACCGGCTCCAGCAAAACCCGGATGCGCCCGCCGCAGGCCAGCCCGACAGCAAAGGCATCCGCATCCGCGACGCCAAACTCCAAGATCTCGGCCCGGCCCGTTTCAAGCGCCTCCATCGCTTCGCTCACCACGGCCCCCTCAACGCAACCGCCCGAAACCGATCCCGCCATATCGCCGGCACCCGAAATCGCCAGTTGGCTTCCAACCGGGCGCGGTGCCGACCCCCAGGTTTCGACCACCGTGGCCAGAACCGCACCTTTGTCCTGGCGGTGCCAGTCAAGCGCGATCTCGGGGATATGGTCATGGTTCCGTGTCATTCGGGTTGGGCGATCCGTGTCAGAAATGAATTGTTGCGGGCCGGTTCAACGGCACCATAGGCAACATACGCGCGGCTGAGAAGGTCCGATGCAGACACGCAAATACCGAAAGTCGACACCGGCTGCAGCCCGTCGAACACCGGCGCTGCCCACCCGTTTTCTCTCCCCCCCTGTCACGGCCAGCGGGCACCCGGATCACGCCACCGGCGGTTGCGAATCTCCGTGCCGGGGATAGGGCCAAATTCGGCCATATATCCTAACTTTCCACTAAGTTTTCTCAATTGGTAATCAATCCCGCCGGGGCCCGGCCATTGTCACGCCAACGGGTCCGAAAACACAAAAAAAAGTCCGAAAATCCTTCGAAATTGGCCAACGCCTTGCGTTTCTATGCCATAATGAAACGCCATAAAGGCCGCGTGCCGACCCCGATCCGACCTGCAGGACGAAACCCGATGATGACCGAAATGACCGCTGCCAACACCCCCGATCGACCAAGCCGCGCCGACTGGCAGGCCCGTATTGGCGAGATCGGCAAAATGCACGGGTTTTTCGAACGCCTGGGGCGAGATCACTTCGCGCTTTATGTGCAGGAGGGCAATACGTTGTTGGTCAGCTTCGATGAGATCGACCGGGTGATCGCCAGGGGGGCGGACGCGCTGCCGGTAGGGTTCGAGGCGGTGAAGAAACGCGAATGGTCGATGTTGAGCCTCCTGGCCGACGGCCGCACGTGGTTTCGGGACCAAAGCCTCTACCGGTTTTTCGACAAGCTGACCGATGAAGGGTTTTTCGACAGTTTCGATCAGGTGATCTTTCTGGGGGCGGGGCCAATGTGCGGCCATGCGGCGGCGGCGTTTTCGGTGGCCGCACCGGGGGCCAAGGTGCTGGTCCTGTCGCCGGCTGCCACGCTCGACCATGAGGCCGCGCCGTTCGAGCTGCGGTTCCGCGCCGCGTGGCGCAAGGATTTCAACAGCCGCTACGGATATGCCCCCGACATGATCGACAGCGCCGCGCAGACCTTCGTGATTTACGACCCGCTCGAAGTGCTCGATGCCGCCCACGCCGCGCTGTTTCGCGCCAAAACCTGCCGCAGGCTGCGGTTTCGCGGCGGCGGTGCCGCAATCCTGTCGCTGCTGGAGCCGCATAGCAACCTCGACCGCATCCTGAAGGCCACCGCCAACAATCGGATGACGGATCTGCGCTTTTCGCAGATCACCCGGCGTCTGCGGCAGAGCAATCGCGGCTATCTCGAACGCCTGTTGGCCCGCGCCGAGGATCGCGGCGGCCCGCGTCTGGCCGCCATTGTCGCGCGCCGGGCGCTGACCGCAACCGGAGCCGCGCATTTCGCCCGTCGCCTGTCGGCGCTGGAGGCGCAGATCGCGGAAACCCGTCAGGGCGCACCGGTGGCCGTGGCGGGCGAATAACAACAACACCCTTGATGCCTTTGACAGAAAATAATGCCCACAATCGCATATGGGCATTTCCGAAGCATTGGGGCGTTATTTACCCGGCTGCACAGGCGGCTGCGCCGGGACCGGGTTCGCGGGTGCGACCGGCGCATCGGGCAGCAGATAGGTGCCATTGCCCCGCACCGGCGGCGTGGTCGAGATGCTGGTCGGCTCATCGCGGGTGAACTGCTCGCCCTCTTCCAGCCCGCCATGATAGATGGCGATGCCAAGCGACGGCAGATAGGTCAGGTAATCAATAAAATCGCGCGCGCCGCCGCCGGCGGCTGTGGTCACCACGAAGGGCCAGGCGTCATAGGTGCAGGGCCCGATCGACATCACGCGCGCCGGTTCCATGGCCACGGTCACGGTTTCAACATTCCTTTCGCCATCATCATGCAAACGCACTGTATTGCCCGACCAGGTCTGCCCCGCCCTCAGCACCGGCAAGTTGGCGACCCCGATTTCCCAGGTCGTGCGCTCGGACGTACCGGGCAGCAGCAGACCGTTCTCGGTCGACCAGGATCGCAGCACAAAAGCCCCGCGCAGGCTGTTGACGCGGAACCCCGTGCCCCCCTCGAAACTGGTTTCCTCCTCGATCACGGTTCCGTCGCCCAACAGCTCATAGCGGACATGGAAATCGTTGAAGGTGACATAGATGCTGTCGGCGGTATCGGCGGTTGAACGGGGGCATTCGGCAAGGGCTGCGCCCGCGCCGAGAGCGACGGCAAGAGCCGGCGCAAGAGCGGTGGCAAAGGTCTTGATCTGAAACATCGTGGTCTCCTTTGAAATGTGTTTTTCCGGCGGAACCAGGGCAGCGCATGGCAAACGCGCCCGCCGCTTTAGTAAGACGCCCCACTATCCGGGATCGTTCAATTCACAAGCAGGACCGGCACCCTGCCTTTACCACCGGCGCGAATCGCCCTGGTCGCCGGCACCACCACCGGTCGCATTCTTGAAGATACCGAAAAATGCACCGAAAAGCAGCGCGCCTGCCCGGGCATGGCCCCAAACCCACCCGACGAGCCGCCGCCGCCACCAAGGGCAGCAAGGTCAAAAGGCCCGGAAAGGAAGCTCTTGCCCCTCTCCAGTGACCCGCCAATTCTCGGATTTCAGGTGCCCCTATTTTTTCCGGCCGGGCGCGTGTGAAACCGGGAATGGCCCGTGTTTCGCGTGATTTTGCCGAGCACAGGCACAAATTCCGCTTTGCATGCGCGCACGGCCTCGTGTAGCCCCGGTGCCCATGACAGACACGCTGACGCTCCGCCGCCCCGATGACTGGCACCTGCACTTGCGCGATGGCGCGATGCTCAGGGCCGTGTTGCCGGAAACCGCCCGCGATTTCGCCCGTGCCATCATCATGCCCAATCTGGTGCCGCCGGTGGTGACAGGCGCGCAAGCCGCCGCGTATCGCGACCGCATCCTGGCAGCCCTGCCCGAAGGCAGCCACTTCACGCCCCTGATGACGCTCTATCTGACCGAAGAGACCGATCCGGGCGATGTCGCCGCCGCACATGCCAGCGGGTTGATAACAGCGGTCAAGCTCTACCCCGCCGGGGCCACCACCAACTCCGCCTCGGGCGTGACCGATTTCGACCGCGTGCGTCCCGTGCTGGAAAAATTGGCCGAGATTGGCCTGCCCTTGTGCATCCATGGCGAGGTAACCGCGCCCGAGGTCGACATCTTCGACCGCGAACAGGTGTTCATCGACACCGTGCTGGATCCGCTCCGCCAGGCCACGCCGGGGCTCAAGGTGACGCTGGAACATGTCACCACGTCGCACGGCATCGACTATGTCGCGGGGGCCGATGGCGACATCGCTGGCTCCATCACCACGCATCACCTGATGATCAACCGCAACCACATTCTGGCCGGCGGCATCCGTCCCCACTATTACTGCTTGCCCGTAGCCAAGCGCAGCACGCATCAAGCCGCCCTGCGCGCCGCCGCCATTTCGGGCAACCCGCGCTTTTTCCTGGGCACCGACAGCGCGCCGCATACCGATGCCAACAAGGAAACCGCCTGTGGCTGCGCCGGTTGTTTCACCGCCACCAACACGCTGTCCTGCCTGGCGCATGTGTTCGAGGAAGAAGGCGCGCTTGACCGGCTTGAGGCCTTCACATCCCTCAACGGTCCGGCCCATTACGGGCTGCCCGCAAATACCGACACCATCACCCTGGCCAAAGGCACCGCGCCCGTCATCTACCCTCCGCAAATCGCGACCGATGACGGCCCCGTCACCCTGTTCGATCCTGGCCACCCACTGTATTGGCGTGTTATCTGACCCCGGCCTTCTTTGTGCCTTAAATATCCCCGCCGGAGGCTTCCCCGGCCCGCCACAAGAGGCTTCCCCATGATCCCAAGCACCTACCCCGCCGCACCTGATATGGCCCAGATGACCGCGCGGATGCTGCTCGATATCGGGGCCGTGCATTTCAATGCCGAAACGCCTTATGTGCATTCGAACGGCAAGGAAGCCCCGACTTACGTCGATTGCCGCAAGCTGATTTCCTATCCGCGCATCCGCTCGACGCTGATGGATTTCCTGACCTGCAAGCTGATGCGCAGTGCAGGCCTTGAGGCCTTTGACAATGTCGCGGGCGGTGAAACGGCGGGCATTCCCTTTGCGGCGCTGGTGGCCGAACGCTTGGCACTTCCGATGACCTATGTGCGCAAGAAACCCAAGGGCCATGGCCGCAATGCCCAGATCGAGGGCCGGATGACCGAGGGCGAGCGGGTTGTGCTGATCGAGGATCTGACCACCGATGGTGGGTCGAAGCTGAAATTCGTCGATGCCATCCGCAACACCGGGGCGACCTGCGGCCATACGGCGGTCATTTTCTACTACGGCATTTTTGAAGAAACGATTCCGACGCTGCGCAAGCACGGGGTGGACCTGCATTACCTGTGCACATGGTGGGACGTGCTGGCCGAGGCACGGCGCGCGGGCGATTTCGACGCCGCCACGCTGGCTTCGGTCGAGACCTTCCTGACCGATCCCGAGGCCTGGCGCGCGGCCCGTAATCCGGCCTGAAGCAACGTAAATTCCCACAATATCTGGTCCCGGGAAGACAATCCGGGGCTGGATGTGCTATGTCTGGTGGAGACAACCCTATCCACAGGCGCGGGCGGGGTTGTCCCCAGATTCGGCCACAGGAAATCCCTGATCAAGCCTTGTTTGGGTTTGAGGCAAGGCCCCGAACCGGGCTATGACCGAACCGGGGATGGCATAAAAACGAGGGGCAGCAGGCATGAACGAGGTCGCGAAACTGATGGGGGCCACCCCGCAACCGGCTGAAACCGCTGAACTTCCCCATAATGTCGAGGCCGAACAGCAATTGCTCGGCGCGATTCTTTCCTCCAATGACGTGCTCGACCGGGTCGATGATCTGGTCAAGACCGACCATTTCTACGATCCCGTCCATGCCGATATCTTTGCGCTGGCCTCGGGCCGGATCACCAAAGGCATGCAGACCGATGCCACGACGCTGAAAAACTTCATGGCCGATCATCCCGGCCTGATGGCGCTTGGTGGGGCGGAATATCTTCTACGCATGCAGCTTTCCGCCATCGCCACCACGGCGGCGCGCGATTATGCGCAACTGATCCATGACCTCGCCTTGCGCCGGTCTCTGATTGGTCTGGGCAAGGATATCGCCGACACCGCGCAGGCCGTGCGCGATGACAGCAGCCCCGATGACCAGATCGTCGAGGCCGAGGCGAAGCTCTTTCAACTCGCCTCCACCGGCACCGCCTCCAAAGGGTTCCAAAGCTTCCTGCGCGCCCTGACCGATGCCGTCGATATCGCCAACGCCGCCTATAACCGGGGCGGCGGGTTGGCCGG
>CAXBGQ010000167.1:0-6985 GCA_963975135.1 uncultured Nioella sp.
CCGCCCCCCCGTTCAGAAGGTCATCGCCAGACCCGCCAAGCAGAGTGTCGTTGCCTGCATTGCCCGATATCGTGTTGTTTGCGTCATTGCCGATGACTTGGTCATTCCCAGACCCGGCGACGTAATTTTCGATTACCGTGCCGCGTGCGAGAACGACATTTCCGATGCGTCCAAACGTGTCCCAGATGCCTTCCGCATTCAGATCGACACTCTGGTCTGTAGTATCCGTGCTGAAATCGACCGTATCGGTGCCGCTCCGGTCGAAGAGGGTCAGCGCGACAGGCCCGTCGCCATAGTAATTTTCGGGTTCCTGATTTATCAGCATCGCATCGAACAACACGCCCAGATAGCCACCGATGGTCTGGCCGACACCATAGACCGTGTTGCCGGCGGTGTCGGAATTGTTGTCCGGCGCGCCGTAAAGATTCTGAATCGCCAGAATATCGGCGATCATCGCCGTGGCCGGCAGGCCGTAGCTGGCATTCACGAAGGTGTTCTCGGTTTGCGAGAAATAGGACATGAGCGAGACCTGATAGCTGTCATTGGCATAGGTCTCGTCCACGCCATAGGTGGCCGCGCCGTTGTAGTCGCCCTGATGGCCGAGCCCGAGCGCATGACCAAGCTCATGCAGATAGGTCGAGAAGGAATAATCGTCGATCTGGGTGCCATAGGTATTCAACCAGGTGGTTGAGACATTGACGATGGCCGATTGGGTGGTGCCGCCGATCGCGTAATAACTGGAGTAGGCCCCAGGCTGATTGTCGGTAAAGGTGATCTGGGCCGATCCGCTGATCTCGGAAAATTGGATATCGGCCACCCGCTCCCAAGCCTCCATTGCCCATCGGGCAAGGCGCTGCCCCTCGGCCGACAGGGCGGTGATGTTGACGGTGATGACATTGCTGATGGAGGTGTCGAACGTATGGCGCGCTCCGCCATTGTCGTTCCAGTAGCCATCGGTGAGATAGGCGGCCAGTTGGTCCAGCGATCCGGGGGAACTGGCCGCGGCTGTGTCCACCGTGATCTGATAGTTGCCCTGGCCCGTATCGCCATAGGCCCGTGCGCTGATGAAATAGGTCTCGGTGCTGGACGGCGTATAGATGATCCGGGAATTGTAGCCGCTGCCGCCATCGTCGTTGAAGGCCACCTGCGTGCCACTGGCATCATATAGCCGCAGATACGGATCAGAAAGCGCGCCCACGCCGCTGCCAAACAGGTTGATCTCATAGCTGGAGCCCGCCTGCAGTGTCACTGCAACCCAGTCATCATCTCCCACCGTCTGCAAAGCGCCGGAGAAGCTGTCGCCTACCGCCATCGCGTTCAGGGTCGTGAGGTCGGCCGGAGAGGACTCAATCTCGACAATCGCGGCAGCCTGCACGCCGAGCGTGTAAAGGCTCCGCTCTGTATCGAAGGGACGAAATGCAGTGCTGATGGGTGGCATGGGTTAAAGAGCCCTCATACGGTCAGGTATCGGGACGGTGTCTAGGGAAGACTTGTGGCCTGAGTGAGACCAGCCGCGATAAAATCATACTGCACCGGGCCGAGGATGGTATCAAGAAATCCGAACTCAACCGATGGGCCGCGCCTGCGCCCATCCGCACCTTGCCATTCAAGATAGGCGGTGACGTGATCGGGGCGCAGATCTTCGACGATGAGAACGAGCTGCAATCCTGCGCCGCGTGCGATGATCTCAGGCCTGTTTTGTAGGGCATGGCAGAGCCCGGCGAGATGGATTTCGCTGCCCGGTTGCGCGCCGCGCGGAAGAGCGCGGCATTCAATCAGGGATAGGGGGGCGGATGCCATGGAAGAGGTGCCTGCCAGACCCAGGAAAGCCGCCAGCCCAAGGCTGATCAGATTGACTGCCATTACCTGGTGCATGCGTGGATCTCCCGCCCCTTTTTTTAGGCATCCTTATGGCCGTAATCCGGTCGAAAAGACCATGTGGTATGCATCGCGGCAGAGGATATCGGCGACATTTCGCATATGCGGCGCGTTTCATTTGTGCCGCAAAGCCGCAACACGCGACCTTGACGCCAAGTAGTTTTCAGCAAGACCACGTTTCCGCATTTCAAGCGCGAAAACTGCCCGGGTTCCTCCGGGCGGTGGACCCCTTTTGTAGAGAGTTTATTAACTAAGAGACGGTTATGGCAGTGGGATGCTAAAATTCGTGAAATCTCTGACCCGTCGCCAAAAGCGCAACACGCTCCTGCTGGTCGACCTGCTGTTGCTGCCGCTGGCGATGGTCTTTGCTTTCGGAATTCAAACCGCGCCGCTGAGCCCGATGGACACGCTGCGTCTGCTGCTGCCGATCCTGCCTTACATGATCGTCATTGCTACGGGCCTTGCCCTCTGGCTTGGTATTCCGCAGATCCAACTCACTGCCTATGAAGGCCGCGCCGTGGCCAGGACCGGTCTCTTTGCGGTCTATCTTGGCAGCGCGATGGCGGGCTTAAGCTGGCTGTTCGGACTGACCCTGGCACCGGGCATCTTCGTGGTCTTCGGGATCGGCTTTTTCCTGTTTTCCGCGATCAGCCGGGTGTTGCTCTACCAGATCGTGACCGCCATTTACCGGCGTGAAAGCCCGCGCAGCCGGGTGCTGATCTACGGGGCCGGGACCACCGGCACACAGCTGGCCTCGGCATTGCGCAGCCATGAGGGCATCGATCCGGTGGCCTTCGTCGATGACAACACCGCCCTGCAGGGGGTGCTGATCGCGGGGCTGCCGGTCTATACCCCCGCCCGCATCGCCCGTATCGCCGAGGAAAAGCGCATCAGCCGGGTGCTATTGGCGATCCCCTCGCTCAGCCAGCCGAAACAGGCGCAGATCGCGCGCCGGTTGCAGGCCATGGGGCTGGAGGTGCAGAGCCTGCCCTCCTTTGCGCAGCTGATCGGCGAAGAGCCGCTTTTGAACAAACTGACGCCGGTGAAGCCGGCGCGTTTCCTGGGTCGGGCACAGGCGGTGACCTCGCTTGGCGACGATTGCGCCAGCTACGCCGACCGGGTGGTGCTGATTTCGGGGGCGGGGGGCTCGATCGGGTCGGAACTGGCGCGTCAGGTATTGGCCTGCCACCCGGCAAAGCTGCTGCTTTATGAACTCAATGAACTGGCGCTTTACAATATCGAGATGGAACTGCGCCCGCTGGCCGAGGACGGCAAGGTGGCGCTGGTGCCGGTTCTGGGCTCGGTCATCGATCCGCGCCAGGTGCGCCAGGTGCTGACCGACCACGGCGTTCAGGTGGTGGTTCATGCCGCCGCCTATAAGCATGTGCCGCTGGTAGAGGCGAACCCTATATCGGGGCTCGCCAATAACGTGCTTGGCACCCAGACTCTGGCACGCGAGGCCGAAAGTGCCGGTGTCGAGCGCTTTATTCTGATCTCATCGGACAAGGCAGTGCGTCCGGCCTCGGTGATGGGAGCATCAAAGCGGTTCGCCGAGATGGTGGTTCAGGATCTGGCGGCGCGGGCCGGGGGCACGGTCTTCACCATGGTGCGCTTTGGCAATGTGCTTGGCTCATCGGGTTCGGTGGTGCCGCTGTTTCAGGAACAGATCAGCCGCGGTGGCCCGGTCACCGTGACCGACCCCGATGTGATGCGCTATTTCATGACCGTGCGCGAGGCGGTGCATCTGGTGCTGCGCGCCGGGGCAATGGCGACGGGCGGCGAGGTCTTTGTGCTGGATATGGGCGAGGAAGTTTCGATCCTGCACCTGGCCCGCCAGGTCATTGAAAGCGCGGGCTACAGCGTGAGCGATGAGGCCAATCCCGACGGCGATATCTCGATCGAGATCACCGGGCTCAGACCCGGCGAAAAGCTGCGCGAGGAACTGACGCTGAGCGGCGAACGCCTGACCACCGCACATCCCAAGATTTTCTGCGCCCGTGAAGCCCATCTGTCGGAGATCGAGGTCGCTTCGGCCCTGCGCGGCCTGCGCGAGGCCTTCGCCGCAGGCAGCCAGGAAGCGGCGCTGGCCGTGATTGATCGCTGGATTGAAGGCCGTGACACCACCAGCAACCCCGCGATCTGGGATAGCGCCGGTAAAGATGCCGGGGGCGTGGCCCACACTGTCACCTGAATGACGCCTCATAGCATTTTCATATAGCCGTCACAGGGGCCGCTTGATCCGCCTGAGACGGTCGTGGACTAAGGGCGAAAAACCAGGAGGCACCCGAGCGTGCAGAGGGCAGCAGGACAGGGCAGGATGACACGGCGCTTTTGGGGGCTTTGTGTGGTTGTCGCGCTGGTGATGGGCAGCGGTTTGCCGGGTCTGGCCGACACGCTTGGCTATCGGCTCGCGGGGCCGCGCACGACGCTCAATTTCTATGGCTCGGCCGGGCTGATCGACATACCCTCGGCGCAGATCATGCCCGATGGCGAATTTTCCACCACGATCTCGCATTTCGGCGGTATCACCCGCAACACGCTGAGCTTTCAGATCACCCCGCGCCTGTCGGGCTCGTTCCGCTATGCCGCGACCGAAGGGCTGAATCTGGCCGGATTCGAGACTTATTTCGACCGCAGCTTCGATCTGCGCTACCAGATCCTGCAACAGCGCGAAGGCGGCTGGTGGCCCTCGGTCGCCATCGGATTGCAGGATTTTGTCGGCACCGGGATCTATGCCGGGGAATACATCGTGGCCAGCCGCAGCTTTGGCGACAGCCTGACGGTGACAGGCGGCATCGGGTGGGGCCGGCTTGGCAGCTACAATTCCTTTGCCTCGCCGTTTTCCGACACCCGGCCCGCCTTTGTCCCCGGCAGCACCGGCGGGCAGTTTTCGGTCGATCAGTGGTTCCGCGGCCCGGCGGCGTTTTTTGGCGGCATCGAGTGGCAGCCCACAGACCGCCTGGGCTTTACGGTGGAATATTCCTCGGATGCCTATGTGACCGAAACCGCGCAAGGCGTGTTCAACCGCCGGTCACCGTGGAATTTCGGCGTCGATTATCAGGTCAACCCGTCGCTGCGCATGGGGGCCTATTACATGTATGGCTCCGAGGTCGGGGTTAATTTCGCCTTTTCCTTCAACCCGGCCCGCCCGCCTGTCACGCCCTCGCACCGGCCCATCCCCGAGCCGCTGGCGCTGCGCCCGTCGCGCGCTGATGCGCCCGATCTCTGGACCACCGCGTGGCTGGCCGACCCTGAGGCGCGTCCGGGCCTTGGCCGTCGTCTGTCCGAGGGGCTGGAGGCGCAAGGACAGCAGTTGCGCGCCTTCAACCTGGGGGCCGATACGGTCGAGATCCGCATCGAGAACACCCGCTATTCCGCCGTGGCGCAGGCTCTGGGCCGGTCGGCCCGGGTCATGGCCGAAGTGCTGCCGCCCTCGGTCGAAACCTTTCGCATCACGCTGATGGATGATGGGCTGGCGGTCTCGACCCGGACCGTCCGCCGCTCGGATCTGGAGGCGCTGGAGCAGCGGCCCGATGCCGCCGAGGCGTTGCAGACCCTGGTGGGCCTCACTGCCGCCACGCCAACGCGCGAGGCCGATCTGGTCGAAGGGCTTTACCCGCAGTTCGACTGGTCGCTCCGGCCCTATACGCGGACCAGCTTCTTTGATCCCGACAATCCGGTCCTGATCGATCTGGGTCTGCGGCTCAGGGCGTCTTACGAGTTTCGCCCTGGCTGGCGGGTCGATGGCGCATTGACCACCCGGCTGGCGGGAAATCTGGACCGGGCGCGCAATTCGGCCTCGCAACTGCCGCCGGTGCGCACCAGTTTTGCCAATTACGAACAGAATGATGGCGTGGTGATCGAGACGCTGACCCTCAGCCATGCCCGCAGCTTAGGCAACGATTTTTATGGCCGGGTGACCGTGGGCTATCTGGAACGCATGTATGGCGGTGTTTCGGCCGAGATCCTGTGGCGCCCGGTGACCAGCCGTCTGGCGCTTGGGGTCGAGGTCAATTACGTCATGCAGCGTGATTATGACATGGGGGTGGGTTTCCGGGATTACGATGTCGTCACCGGCTTTGTCTCAGCCTATTACGACATGGAAGGCGGCTACCAGTTGCAAGTCGATGCCGGGCGCTATCTGGCGGGCGATTGGGGGGCGACCCTCACCGTCGATCGCGAGTTCCGCAATGGCTGGAGCGTGGGGGCCTTCCTGACGCTGACCGATGTTTCGGCGGCCGAATTCGGCGAAGGCTCCTTCGACAAGGGCATCAGGTTCTCGATCCCGGTTTCCTGGTTCACCGGGCAACCAAGCCAGAGCAGCGTCGGCACCACGATCCGCCCGGTCACGCGCGATGGCGGGGCGCGGGTCAATGTGCCCGATCGGCTTTATGACCGGGTGCGTGAAGGCCATCTGGGCAATATCGACGATCAATGGGCGCGGGTATGGCGATGAAAAAGAAACTGGCCCTGCTGGCTTTTCTGGTGCTGTCCTCTTGTGCGGCGGTCGAGGGCCTCGGCAGTGGCGAAACCGAAGGCAGCCCGATGTTCTCGGCGGTGCGCCAGATCGGCAGCGGGATCTTCAGCCGGGGCCGGGGCGAAGCGCCACCCCAGTTCACCGCGACCCGCGCGTCGCTCAACGCGGCGGGAATCACCCGACCGGTTCTGGTCGCGCGTCTGGATGCGGTGGGTATCTCGGTCGGGCTGCTGGAGTTCCAGACCCCGCGCGACGTCATTGTCTGGCGCAGCCTTGACGGCAACACGATCACCACCGCAGGCGGGCTTTTGCGAAACACCCGCGGCTTCGGCACCGATTTGCACAGCCTGGAAACCGCGCCGCTGCAACGCGCATTGTCGAATGGCGGACCCGCGGAATATTCCCGGCTCTTTCGTGGACTCGACGGGCTGGATCAGATCGAGACGCATCGGCTTTATTGCCAGTTACAGCCCGAAACCCGCGAAACCGTCGATGTTTTGGGCCGTGCCTATGACACGCAACGCTACGTGGAAACCTGCCGTGTACAGGATCGCGATACGCCGGTTTTTGAAAACACTTATTGGCAGGGCAGGGGTGGAACGATCAGGCAATCGCGGCAATGGGCGGGCC
>CAXBGQ010000168.1:0-6954 GCA_963975135.1 uncultured Nioella sp.
CTGTTGCAGCAGCACGATGTCGCGGGCGAAGCTGGCCATCGCATCGTCATCGCCCATCGCGTGGCCGCCGAACTTGATCACCACGATGGCGTCGTTGAAACGCTGCAAATAGGGCAGCGCCTCAGAGAGGGTGCGGGCGGTAGCAGCGTAATCACGGGACATGGCGGTTTGTTTCTTCATCGGTTTGGTCCTTCGGTCAGACCTTGATACGCGCGGGCGGCCCGTGGCTCAAGCGATGCCCGCGATAATGGCGCGCAGGGTCTCGATGCCGTCGCCTTTTTCCGAGGAGGTCAGGACAAGCTCAGGGAAAGCGGCGGGGTGTTTGGCCAATGTGGCACGGACCTGCGCCAGCATCTTTTCGCGATCGACCAGCTTGATCTTGTCGGATTTGGTCAACACCACCTGAAACGGCACCGCAGCGCGATCGAGCAGATCCATGATCTCGGCATCCACCGGTTTGGCCCCATGGCGCGCGTCGATCAGCACGAAGGCGCGGCGCAGATTGGCCCGACCCGACAGATAGGCCTTGAGCAGGCGCTGCCATTTCTCGACCACTTTCACCGGCGCATTGGCATAGCCATAGCCGGGCAGATCAACCAGGTAGCGCTCTTCACCCAGGGTGAAAAAGTTGATCTCCTGGGTGCGGCCCGGTGTGTTGGACGCCCGCGCCAGCGCCTTGCGGCCGGTCAGCGCGTTGATCAGGGTTGATTTGCCCACGTTGGACCGACCGGCAAAGCAGACCTCGACCCGGTCGCCCGGCGGCATCCCGTCCATGGCGACAACGCCCTTGAGGAAATCGGCCCCACCGGCAAAGAGCAGCCGACCCTTTTCGGCGGTGGCTGCATCCGGGGTGGGGGCCAGGGGAAAACTCAGTTCCATATCGAAAGCACCTCAATCGGGTCGCCCAGGTGGATGTCGCCCGAGGTGACGACCTCACCATAGACGCAGAATTCGCGGCCCTCGTTCAGCACGCTCAGCGTGTCGGCGTCGCGCTTGCCGGTATCGGGATTTGCCGTTGTCGCCCGACAGCGCACCACAGGTTCGCGCACCGCAATCTCGGCGCTGCCAATGCGCACGGTGCGGTCGATCCAGTCCCCTTCTTCCCAGGGCGGCATGCCGTCGAACCAGATATTCGCGCGCCAGCGTTTTTCCGACAGGCGTCGATCCAGCCGCGCCTCTATCACGCGGTGCGAGGCCATGTTGCCAATGCTGACCGAGGGGAAATCGGTATCGGTCATGCCGCGCCCCGGCACCCGGACGATGCGCGTGGAATGGGCGCGGTCTTCGGGCATCAGCGGCTTGGTCCAGTCAATCAGAGCTTGCGGATCGGCCTCGGGCCGAAAGGTCAGATCGGGCAGGTCAGGATGCGTCAGGGTCAGCGTTTCGGTTGCCTCATCCAGCGTCGCGTTGATCGCCATCAGGCCGGGGGCCTTTGATCCGATGGAGAAATTCGCGCAAGGGGCCCACTCGGCCCCGTCAATGCGCGCGGCGTCATGGGCCACTGCCCAGGTCCGGTCCCAAGGCATGGTCGCGCCTGCGCTCAGGCGAACGTGGTCCAGCGCCTCACGCCCGTGGCTTTTAATCGGATGCCGCCACAGCCCTGTGACGCGGCCGGTCATGTGTCGTCCGGTTTCTTGCGCTTGAAGCTGGACCGGATATTTCCGAACACATCCGGTTTGAACCCTTGGGTGCGCATGATGGTATATTGCTGGATGAAGGTGATCGTGTTGTTGGTGATCCAGTAGACCAGCAGGCCGCTGGCAAAGCTGCCCAACATGAACATGAATATCCAGGGCAGATAGGCAAAGATCATCGCCTGCGTTGCATCGGTGGGGGCCGGGTTCAGTTTCTGCTGCAACCACATGGAGACACCCAACAGCAGCGGCAGAACACCAATGAAGATCAGTGCCATGATGGAGCCAGCCTCGGGGGGGGCAATGGGCAGCAGCCCGTAAAGGTTGAGGATTGTCGATGTATCAGGGGTCGACAGATCCGTCAGCCAGCCAAAGAATGGCGCATGGCGCAGTTCGAGCGTGACAAAGATCACCTTGTAGAGCGAGAAGAAGATCGGGATCTGCAACAGGATCGGCAAACAGCCCGAGGCCGGGTTTACCTTCTCGCGCTTGTAAAGCTCCATCATGCCTTGTTGCAGCTTCTGCCGGTCATCGCCCGCGCGTTCCTTCATCTCCTCGATCTTTGGCTGAAGCTCTTTCATCTTGGCCATCGAGACATAGGACCGATAGGCCAGCGGAAACAGCATCGCCTTGAGCAGCAACGTCAGGGCGATGATCGCCAGACCCATATTGCCGATCAGGGCGTTAAGGTTGTGCAACAGCCAGAAAATCGGTTTGGTCAGGAAGTAAAACCAGCCCCAGTCGATGGAATCGAGAAAACCCTCAATGCCGGCGTCGTTCTGGTAATTGCGGATGGTCTCCCACTCCTTGGCACCGGCAAAGAGCCGGGTGCTGCGTTCGACCGTCTGGCCGGGCGCAACGGTGACCGTGGGCAGACGGGCCTCGGTCTGGTAGATATCGGCCCCCGCCACATAGCGGGACACGGCGGTAAAGGGTTGCCCCGCTTCGGGGACCAGCGTGGTCATCCAGTATTTGTCGGTAAAACCGATCCAGCCTTCGTCAGTCACTTCCGTGACTTCGGCGCGGGCACCTTCACGCTCGACAAAGTCGAGATCGGGCATATCGTCGTAAGCCAGCTCGTTCAGGGTGCCGTCGGTGCTTTGCACGACGCCTTCATGCAGAATGAAGAAGTTTTGCAGGTCTTCGGGCAGGCCATGGCGGGCGACGATGCCATAGGGTGCCATGCGGGCATCGGATTGGGTTGTGTTTTCAACCGATTGCGTGACCGTGAACAGAAAATCCTCATCGACCGAGATGGTGCGGCGGAAGATCAGGCCGGCACCATTGTCCCACCGGAGCGTCACGGGCGTGTCCACGGTCAGGGTGTCGCCACTTTCGACCGCCCAGAGCGTGTTGGCCCCTGGCACATCCTCGAAACCCAGATTGCCGCCGGGGGTCCAGCCGTAGAGCGCGTAATAGGCACCGGATTCGCCGACGGGGGACAGCAGGCGCACATTGGGCGAATCAGGTTCCTGCGTGTCGAAGTAATTGCGCAGTTCCAGATCGTCGAGGCGCCCGCCGGTCAACGAGATCGACCCGGCCAGCGCGGGCGTATCAATGATAATGCGCGGTGTTTCCGCGGCGGCCTCAGGTGCGGCTTCGGTGCCGGTCGGGGCCGCGGTGTCGGCGGTGGGCGGTGTCAGGGCAATATCGGTCCCGGCGGCCTCGGTGGCGACGCTGGTATCGGGGCCTTCGGGGGCGACCGGCAGATCGGTGGGCGGAAACAGGACCGACCAAATAAGGATGACGCCAAGGCTTAGCGCCATCGCAAGAATGAAATTCTTGTTTTGATTGTCCATTGTGCTCGCGTCCAGCCCTGTTTGAATCCAAGGAGGTTCAACAGATTGAGGCTGGAAAGGTCAAGGGCTTTTCCCCCTTGGCGGGGCGAGGCGCGCGGTTTGGCCCCGCATGCGAGGCGAATTCAGCCGGCGCGGTGCCCGATCCGGGGCGTTTGGGCGATTTTTTCCTGATGTGATCTGATCCAGCCGATGGTGTCTTCCAACGGCATCGGGCGTGACAGTCCGTAACCCTGGATGTAGTCGCAGCCCAATTGCGCCAATACGCTTTGTTCGCCCTCGGTTTCCACACCTTCGGCAACCGTGGCAACGCCAAGGCGTTCGGCCAGCGCCAGAATGCCCGCAACCACGGCCTGCTGGCTTGATTCGCGGTCCATTCGCGTCACAAAGCTGCGGTCGATCTTGATCCGGTTGACGCGAAAGCGGGCGATATTTGCGATGGCGGCGCTGCCGGTTCCGAAATCGTCCAGGTCGATATTGAATCCATGGCTGCTCAGCTGTTCGATATTACGCATCACGACATCATCTTGCGCCCCCGCAGCAACGGTTTCGAGGATTTCGACAGTCAGGCGCGCCGGGCGCAGGTCGCGGCGGTCGACCTCCCATTTGACACGGTCGGCAAGGGTCGGATCATGCAGTTCCTCGGCTGAGAAGTTGACCGAGACGGACGGGATCACAAACCCTGCCTCGTCCCAGACGCTGAGCGCGGCAAGCGATTGCCCCAACACCACCTCACCCAACCGGGTCATGCAGCCTGCATCCTCGACGGCGGGCAGGAAATCAGGCGGCAACAGCGCACCCTCATCACCGTGATGCCAGCGGACCAGCGCCTCGAACCCCGATATCGCGCCGGTATCGGTCGAGATCTGAGGCTGGAACCAGGGTCGGATCGCCCCGGAATTCAGCGCATCAGTCACTTCCTCGGCCAGACCATGGCGGCGCTGCGACCTGGTTTTGACCCGGTCCGAATAGCCGCGCACGCCGGCCGGACCATTGCGCCGCGCCTCGACCAAAGCGGTCAGGGCGGCATCGAGCACGCATTCCGCGGTGCCGAAATCAGTCTGCGCGGGCGTGGCAAACCCCACGGACAAGGTCGGGTGCGCGGCAGATCCGGCAATGGCCACGGGTTCTGACAATGCGCGTTGCAGCCGTTCGACGACGGACACCACCAGATCCAGCTTGGCATTTGCAATCGGTTCCAGCGCAATGGCAAACCGGCCTTCCCCGATGCAGGCCACGGCATCGCCGCGCCGCAGCGATGTCTGCAATCGTTCCGCGCTGCGGCGTAGGATCTGATCGCCAGCGGCCGACCCCCACCGGGCGACGAGGTCGGGAAATTCGTCTATTTCCGCAATCAGGCAGGCGGTGGCGCGGCCCTGCGCTTCGGGGCTGTTCATCGCCTGATCGAGCGCCGTTAGAAATCCCTCGCGCATCGGAAGACCGGTCTTGCCGTCGCACGGGCCTGTATCGCCGTTTATGCGCGCAGGCGGGCGCAGGGCCTGGAGCGCCAGCAACGCGGGAAGCAGAACGGAGGTGGCAAAGATGATCTCGGCCTCGCCCCACCAGACCGCGCCGACGGCCAGCAGCGGGAACATCGCCAGAATCTCGACCCGCGACAGCGCAGATCGTAATCCATAGACAAAACTGTCGAACCGGGCGGTCGAAGATACGCGCATACACAGCCTCATTTCCTGGCAACATCCCGTCGCACCGAAGGGGGACACTCACAAGGAAAAGGGCTAAGCCAAACTGCCTGACAGGCTGTTAATAGCTCGAATTCAGTTCTTAGGATTTAGTTCGAATTGTTCCGACCGGGCCAGCCCCGCGAAGTCGAACAGTGCGGGATCCAGAAGATGCGAGGGCCGGGCGTTCATCAGCGCCGAGAACATCTTTTGCCGCCTGCCGGGGCTGCGCGTCTCCCACTCATTCAGAAGGCCCTTGATTTGCTGACGTTGCAGGCCGTCCTGGCTGCCGCAGAGGTCACACGGGATGATCGGATAGCGCATCGCGTTGGCAAAGCGTTCGCAATCGGCCTCGGCGACATGGGCCAGCGGGCGGTAGACAAACAGATCGCCCTCGTCATTCACCAGCTTGGGCGGCATCGTGGCCAGTTTGCCGCCGTGAAAGAGGTTGAGAAAGAACGTCTCCAGAATGTCATCGCGGTGATGGCCGAGCACGACGGCAGAGCAGCCTTCCTCGCGCGCGATACGGTAAAGATTGCCGCGCCTGAGCCGTGAGCAAAGCGCGCAATAGGTGCGCCCCTGCGGCACCTTATCCATAACAATGGAATAGGTGTCCTGATATTCGATCCGGTGTTCGACCCCCATTTTGGCCAGAAATTCCGGCAGTACGGTGGCGGGAAAGCCCGGCTGCCCCTGATCGAGATTGCAGGCCAGGATATCGACCGGCAGGAGGCCGCGCCATTTCAGCTCGGTCAGGGCGGCCAGCAATGTATAGCTGTCCTTGCCGCCCGACAGGCAGACCAGCCAGCGCGCACCGCGTTCGATCATGCCATAACGGTCGATCGCCTCGCGGGTCTCGCGGATGATCCGTTTGCGCAGTTTCTTGAACTCGGCGGATTTCGGCGCGCCGTGAAAAAGCGGGTGGATATCGTCGGTTTCATCAAGCATCGGGGGCCTCCGGGCGTCGCGGCTACGCATAGGTGAGCCGGCCGGAGCTGGCAACGGTTTTGATATTCGGGCGTTGCGGGTCATGGCAGGTGCGTCGCGCCTGACGGTGCCTTGCAGACCTGGCACCCAAGGTCAGCGCGGTTCAGCCTTCGGGCGTATCGTCTTGTGGATCGGGCACCGGATCATAGCCCGAGGATCCCATCGGATGGCAGCGCCCGATGCGTCTGGCGGCCAGCCAGCCGCCCTTGATGGCACCGTGTTTCTCCAGCGCTTCCAGCGCATAGGCCGAACAGGTTGGCTGATAGCGGCAGTTGAACCCGACCCAAGGGCTAAAGATCAGCCGGTAGGCGCGCACCGGCAGGGCGGCAATATGGGCAAGGGGGCTCATGCGTGCAGTTTCCTCAGCGCCTGGGAGAGATCGGCCTGCATCCGGTCCATCGGCAGGTCGGCGGTTGCCCCGGCGCGTCCGATCAATACGTAATCCCACCCCGGACGCCCTTCAAGCGGCAGAACCGCGCGGGCGGCCGCGCGCAGGCGGCGTTTGGCGCGGTTGCGGGCAACGGCATTGCCGACCTTTTTGGAGCAGGTGAAGCCCACGCGGATCAGATCGGGGGCGGCGGGCTCGTCCGCGTGCCTTTCGCGGGCCTGCACCAGAAACCCCGGCATCGGCGCACGCCGCGCCCGCGCGGCGCGCAGGAAATCGGGGCGTTTGGCCAGGGTTTCGATCTTATGCGTCATGCGCGCTCCTGAAACACGAAAAGCCCCCGAGGCCAAAGCGGGCCGAAGGGGCTCATCCAGGATGCGCGACCCGCACCCAAATTCAACAGGGCGCGATCAGGCGCTGAGCGACTTCCGGCCGCGGGCGCGGCGGGCATTCAGAATCTTGCGGCCGGC
>CAXBGQ010000169.1:0-6911 GCA_963975135.1 uncultured Nioella sp.
GAATTCGTGATTGCCCAGCGCCAACAGGTCCAGGCCAATGGCGTTCATCATCTCGGCTTCGACATCGCCCTTGAAGGTCGTATACATCAGCGAGCCCTGAAAGAGATCGCCCGCGGCAACGACGGCCACGTTTTCCTCGCCTTCCTCGGCGCGGATCTGTTCGATGGCGGTTTCCAGACGGGCAGCGCCGCCAAAGCATTCGCCGGCGGCGTCATCCTCGGCCGGGCAGGTGCTGTTGAACCGGTTGATGGGCTGCACGCGGCTGTGGAAATCGTTGAAGTGAAGTAGGTGAATGGTTGTTTCATCGGCGACGGCAGCGGTGCCCATGGCAGCCAGTAGTGCCGTCGAACACAGGATTCGAGCAAGCATCGGAGTTCTCCCTGACAGTTTATTGTTATGCCCACAGCTTGGCCGGGCCGATGCGCCATGTAAAGTGATTCAGTAACGCACATGTGACACTTGACGTCGCGGCGCGGGCGGGCCAATCCCCATCCCATGCAGATATTCAAGATATTCAGGGCCGATGAATGGGCCAGAATGCAGGCCGAGGGCCAGACATTGGGGGCACCGGTCGATCTGGCCGATGGCTTTGTGCATTTTTCCACCGCCGATCAAGCTGTCGAGACCGCCGCGCGCCATTTTGCCGGGGCTCAGGGTCTGGTTTTGCTGGCGGTCGATGCAGGCGCGCTCGGGCCTGCGCTGAAATGGGAGGCCTCGCGCGGCGGCGCACTGTTCCCGCATCTCTACGCCCCCCTGCGGCTGGCCGATGTGCTCTGGCACCGGCCTTTGCCCCTGGTGGGTGCCGGGCACGTGTTCCCGGAACAGGTCGCGGGCCATGTCGATCCGACCCGCGCCCAGTTCGATACCTTCAAGGCGGGCGACCGCGATGCCCCGATCGACATGCTGAACCTCGTCCGGCTGCGCGCCGATGCGCGGTATCCGGCGGATCACGCGCTGGCCAAGGCCGGTCTCACGGGGGCCGAAGCCTATGCCCGCTACGGGTCTGAGACCGCGCCGATCCTGGCCCGGCTTGGCGGTCGGATCGTCTGGCGCGGGGCATTTCAGGCGCAACTGATCGGCCCAGATGGCGAGCATTGGGATCACATGTTCATCGCCCGCTACCCCACCACCCACGCGTTTCTGGAGATGATCACCGATCCCGCCTATCGCGCCGCGGTAATTCACAGACAGGCGGCGGTGCGCACATCTCGGCTGATCCGCACCGAAGCCACCACCACGGGGGAGGCGTTCGGATGATGCTGGAACGGATGGCCATGGCGCTGATGCGCCGGATGGATCCCGAACGCGCGCACGGGCTTGCCCTGCGCGCGCTCAATACCGGGCTTGCCCCCCTGCCCGGGCCCATCACCTCGCCCCGGCTGGCCTGCACACTTGCCGGTATGACCCTGCCCAACCCGGTCGGGCTGGCGGCGGGGTTCGACAAGAACGCCACCGCTTTCGGGCCGCTGATGCGCGCGGGCTTCGGCTTTCTGGAAACCGGGGCCGCCACGCCCCGCCCACAGCCCGGCAACCCCAAGCCGCGCCTCTTTCGCCTGACCGAGGATCGCGCCGCCATCAACCGGTTCGGGTTCAACAATGACGGCATGGCGGCAATCACCGCCCGGCTGGCGGCAACCCCGCACACCATCCCCGTGGGGCTCAATCTGGGGGCCAACAAGGACAGCACCGACCGCGCCGCCGATTTCGCCACCGTATTGGCCCATTCGGCCGCGCATATCGACTTTGCCACCGTCAATGTCTCGTCCCCCAACACCGAACGCCTGCGCGATTTGCAGGGCAAAGAGGCCCTCACCGTGCTGTTGCAGGGCGTGATCGCCGTGCGCGATGCGCAAGCCCGGCCGATCCCGGTATTCCTGAAGATCGCCCCCGATCTGACGGAGGCCGAAATCGCAGACATTGCCGCTGTCGCGCTGGATACGCGCGTGTCGGGCATCATCGCGACCAACACCACGAACACCCGCGAGGGTCTGAGCAGCCAACATCGCGATCAGACCGGCGGGTTGTCAGGCGCGCCGCTCTTTGACAGATCGACCCGCGTTCTGGCGCAGGTCTCGTCCCTGACCGAAGGCAGGTTGCCGCTCATTGGTGTCGGCGGTGTGGCCTCTGCCGAACAGGCCTATGCCAAGATCCGGGCCGGGGCCTCGGCGGTGCAGCTTTATACCGCGCTGGTTTATGGTGGGCTGTCGCTGGCCGCCGATATCGCGCGCGGGCTGGACCGGCTTTTGGCCCGCGACGGCTTTGCCAATGTGGCCGATGCCGTGGGCACGGGCCGCGACGACTGGCTCTAGGCGGCGGCGCGCTCCAGCGCCGGATAACGCGCGCCCAACGTCACGCCGCGCAGCACCAGAAACACCATCAACGCCGCCCAAAGCCCGTGATTGTCAAAGCGCGGCACCAGCAGGATCAACGCGCCCACATAGCCCGCGAAACTCAGGATCATCATGTTGCGCATGTCGCGGCTGCGCGTGGCACCGATAAAAATGCCGTCCAGCATCCAGGACGGGGCCCCCAGAACCGGGGCCAGCACCATCCAGAACAGATAGGTTCGCGCTGCCGCCCGCACCTCGGGCGCGGTGGTCATCGTGTCGATGATCCAGCCCCCCGTCAGGGCAAAGCCAAGCGTCAGCCCGGCGCAGATCACCACGCCCCAGAGGCTGGTCATGATCGCGCTTTGCCGCAGCCTTGCCCTTGACCGCGCGCCCATCGCCTGCCCCACCAGCGCCTCGGCGGCCAACGCAAAGCCATCCAGCGCAAAGGCGGTGATTTCCAGAAACTGGATCAGGATCTGATTGGCCGCCAGCGCCACATCGCCAAACCGCGCGCCGATGAACATGAAACCCGCGAACCCGCCCGTCAGCAGCACCGACCGGATCATGATATCGGAATTGAGCATCGCCATATGGCGCAGCCTTGCCCGGTCGAAAACCCGCGCCCAATCGCGCCAATCGGGCACCCGAAACGCGCCCCGGCAGAGCCAGAGGCCAAATCCCAGCCCGCTCCATTCCGCGATGAAGGTGGCCCAGGCGACGCCGCCGACGCCCCAGCCAAGCTGCAGCACGAAGACAAGATCGAGCACGATGTTCAACCCGTTCATCCAGAGCTGCAACAACAGCATCTCGCCGGTGCGTTCACGCGCGATCAGCCAGCCATTTACGCCGAAAAGCGCGATGGCCGCCGGGGCCGACCAGATGCGGATGGAAATATATTGCCGCGCCAGCCCCTCAACCTGATCCGAGCCCTCGGCCAGCCCCAGAGCCGCGTTGATCATCGGCATCTGCAACGCGATCAGAACCAGACCACCGGCAAAGCCGATCATCAGCGCGCGCGTCAGGAGCGCCGCAACCTCGCCCCGGTCACCCGCACCGACCGCCTGCGCGGTCAGGCCGGTGGTGCCCATCCGCAGAAATCCGAAGATCCAGTAAACCGCGCTCAGGATCACCGCGCCCAGACCGACCGCGCCAATCGGGGCCGCCTGCCCCATTTGACCAACAACGCCGGTATCGACCAGACCCAAGAGCGGCACGGTGATGTTGGACACCATAATCGGCAGCGCAATGACCAGAACCCTGCGATGGGTCAGCGCGGCCGTGCCTTCAGCCATCGGTTTCTGGGCCGGGTTGCGGCATCAGGAAATGCCCGGTGGCCTGCGCAAACAGCCGCGCGCGATTGTCCTGCCAGGCCTCGACATGGACCGAGGCATAGCGCCGCCCGGACCGGTTTACCCGCGCCCGCGCATAGCAATCGCGCGGCAGCCCGGCGCGCAGGTAATCAACCGTGAAATCAATCGTCTTGGGCAGGCGCGGCATGGTTTGCGGCGTCAGATCCCCGGGCGCGCGACGGCCCTGTTCGATGTCGTCCCAGAGGGTCTGCCAGCCAAGCTGCACAATCGCGCCGACCTCAAGAAAGGACGCAATCGCGCCGCCATGCAGGGCCGGCAGAAATGGATTGCCGATCAGCTTTTCATTATAGGCCATCACGGCGGTCAATTCATCGCCGCGCCGGTCAAAGCTGATCCCCATGAACCGGGCATAGGGCATGCCCTCAACGAGCGCGTTCAATGCGCCATCGCGGCGTTCCTTGACCACCTGAATGGGTTCCAGCTTGCGGCGGTTCATGGCGTGGTTCCTTTCGGGCGTTCCACCATAAAGGCCCCCGCCGCTGTCGCCACCGGGCGGCTGTCATCCTCGTCCCAGGCGCTGGCCCGCACGAACCCGACCGACCGCGTGATGTTGTAGCATTCGGCGCGTGCCAGAATGCGCTGACCGGGGGTCGCGGGGCGCATATAGTCGATGCGCAGGTCAATCGTCGCGGTGCCTGCCGGGGCGTCCGGGTGGCTCATCACCGCCGCGCCGCCGCAGGTATCCATCAATGCCGACACCGCCCCGCCATGGATCACGCCGCTTTTCGGGTCGCCCACCAGATCATCCGACCAGGGCATGGTGATCACGGCATAGCCATCACCGATATCCTCAAGTCGCATCCCCAACGCGTTTGAAAACGGAATGGCCTCGATGAATTGCTTGGCGATACGGGCCTTTTCTCCGGCTTCCAGCGTCATGTTCGATATCCCGATCCCATTGCAGGCACGGCCGTAGCAACCATGGTTTTGCATTCCCTGCAAGCCTTTGGCAAAGTCCCCCGAACGCAACACCGGCAGGCAGAGACGGCCATGGATGACGAGCAGCTGAGTTTCAAGGCAATGTGCGCCCGGTTCAATGTGACGCCGCGCACCCTGCGCCATTACGAATATATTGAACTGCTGGCCCCAAAGCGTGACGGTCGCACCCGATCCTACGGCCCGCGAGAAGTTGCCCGCATGACATTGATCCTGCGCGGGCGCCGCTTTGGCTTCGCGTTGGAGGAAATCCGGCAATGGCTGGCGATGTATGACATCGACCCCGAGGGCGGCCTGCAACAACAGACATGGATCGCCATGGCCGACCGGCAGTTGGACGAGTTGCGGACGCGCCGGCTGGAACTGGAGGAGGTGATCGCAGAGCTGGAAAAGCTGCGCAATGTCGTCTGGGACGCGCAAAAACCGTGACTATCCGCCCGGGTTTTGCAACAAAATGCGCGAAAATTGGCTTACGCGGCGTCATTTAAAAAAGTGACGCGACGTTTCATTTACGTCAACGTAAGCTTATCTTGTAGACATGTCCCCAACTCCACAGATCAGGGACATAATTGCGATGTATGATGCGATAGGTGATCTCATGGACCCCGAAACCATGACCATCCGCCAGATGTGCGACGCGTTTGACGTAACGCCCCGCACCTTGCGGTTTTACGAATCCAAGGAATTGCTGTTCCCGATCCGCGACGGTCAAAAACGCCTCTTTACCCGGCGCGACCGGGCCCGGCTGAAACTGATCCTGCGCGGCAAACGCTTTGGTTTCTCACTGGAGGAGATCCGGCAATTGCTGGAGCTTTACCATGTCGGCGATCAGCAGGAGACGCAGCTCAAGCGCACGCTTGAGGTCGCGCAATTGCGCCTCGAAGATCTCGAACAGCGCCGCGAGGAACTGGACGCGGCCATTGCGGATATGCGGGCCCAGATGGGTCTTGTGCGTGAAATGCTGTCCGATGTCGCCGCGCGCGACGCCTCTTCCTGATCCTTCTTATTTCGCAAGGACCACAAAATGCCCGACTATTTCGCCCCGACCAAAGATATGGCCTATGTGCTGCATGACGTGTTGAAAGTGCAGGACATGCCGACCCCCGGCTATGCCGACCTGGATCGTGATTTCACCTCCGCCGTGCTGGATGAGGCCGCCAAGATCGCCGCCGATGTGCTGGCCCCGCTCAACGTGGTGGGCGATAGCGAAGGCTGCACGCTGGAAAACGGCGTCGTGCGCACGCCCGCAGGTTTCAAGGCGGCTTTTGAACAGGTCAAGGAGGGTGGCTGGACCGGGCTCGACATGCCCGAGGAATATGGCGGCCAGAATCTGCCTTACGTGATGGGGCTGGCCCTGACCGAGATGCTGTCCTCTGCCAACCAGGCTTTCGCGATGTATTCGGGCCTGACCCATGGCGCGGCCGCCGCGATCCTGGCCCATGGCACGGACGAACAGAAAACCAAATACCTGCCCGACATGATCAGCTGCAACTGGACCGGCACCATGAACCTGACGGAATCGCATTGCGGCACCGATCTGGGCCTGATGCGCACCAAGGCGGTGCCGCAGGGCGATGGCAGCTACAAGATCTCGGGCGAGAAAATCTTCATTTCCTCGGGCGAACATGACCTGGCCGAGAACATCATCCACCTCGTGCTGGCCAAGATCCCCGGCGGCCCCGACGGCATCAAGGGCGTGTCGCTCTTCATCGTGCCGAAATTCCTGGTCAAGGACGATGGCAGCCTCGGGGCGCGCAACGGCGTCGCCTGCGGCTCGATCGAGGAAAAGATGGGCATTCACGGCAATGCCACCTGCGTGATGAATTTCGACGAGGCCACCGGCTGGCTGCTGGGCGAGGAACACAAGGGCATGCGCGCCATGTTCACGATGATGAACGAAGCCCGCATCGGCGTCGGCATCCAGGGGCTGGCCCAGGCCGAAGTGGCCTATCAGAACGCGCTGACTTACGCTCGCGAACGCCTTCAGGGCCGCGCCGTAACGGGAGATGAAAACCCCGATGGCCCCGCCGATCCGCTGATCGTGCATCCCGATATCCGCCGCTCGCTGATGGATCAGAAAAGCTTTGTCGAGGGCGGGCGCGCCTTTGTCCTCTGGGGGGCCACGCTGATCGACCAGGCGCATCGCGGCAAGGATGCCGAAGCCCTTGGCATGATCTCGCTGCTGACCCCCGTCATCAAAGGCTTCCTGACCGATCAGGGTTACGACATGACCGTGCTGGCGCAGCAGATCTATGGCGGCCACGGCTATATCGAG
>CAXBGQ010000170.1:0-6908 GCA_963975135.1 uncultured Nioella sp.
TGAAGAGCATCTCCAATGTCGATCTGTTTTCCGCTGATCTGGTAACGCATTTGGCCTCCAATTATCTGGTCAGTCCCGTCGGGATGATTCCGCGGGCTGCGTGTCAGTGCCATGATGTAGGGAAGAATTCGAGCCGGGTTTTGCGTATTCGGCGGGCCAGTACGGGCCCGGTCTGAAAGACGCAAGGATCAGACGCGAATTTGAACATCGGGTCTATTTGGCGATGAAATCGGTCCGACTGTCAATGCGGCCTGATCGCATTTTCCGCGAAATGCTCTGTTCAACTGATGCGGAAGGAATGCCCCAGATAGACCCGGCGCACATTTTCATCCTGCACGACTTCTTCGGCGGTGCCATTCATCAGGACGGTGCCGTCATGCAGGATATAGGCGCGGTCCACTATCTCCAGCGTCTCGCGGACATTGTGATCGGTGATCAACACGCCAAGCCCGCGTTTCTTGAGATCCGAGACAAGGCCCCGGATCTCGGCCACCGCGATCGGGTCAACGCCTGCAAAGGGTTCATCTAGCAGCAGATAGCGCGGGTTTGATGCCAGGCAGCGGGCAATCTCGGCGCGCCTGCGTTCACCGCCTGACAAGGACAGGGCCGGGGCCGCGCGCAGGTGGCTGATGGAAAAATCCGACAGCAGCTCCTCCAGGCGTTCATGGCGCTTGTGGCGATCTTTCTCGGTGATCTCAAGAATGGCGGCGATGTTGGCCTCGACCGTCAATCCGCGAAAGATCGACATTTCCTGCGGCAGATATCCGATGCCAGCCTTGGCGCGGCGATACATCGGCAAATGTGTCACATCCTGTCCGTCCAGCATCACGGTGCCGCCTTCGGGTGTGACCAGCCCCGCGATGGCGTAAAAGCAGGTGGTCTTGCCGGATCCGTTCGGGCCAAGCAAAGCCACCACCTCGCCCCGGTTCAGCGACAGGGTGACATCGCGGATCACCGGGCGGCGGCGATAGCTTTTTCGCAGGTTGGTAACACGCAGCCCCTGCTGCCCATCGGCCATGACAAGATCGGGTTTTCCGGCCACGTGCGCTTACTCCGCCGGTTGCAGGACGGTGCGCACGCGCCCCTCGACCGTGCCATTGCCTGTGTTCAAATCAATCGACAGCCGGTCGCCGGCAATCGCAGTGCGCCCTTGCGTCACCAAAACCTCGCCGCTCAGGAACATGGCACCGGTGCCTACCGAGTATTCCGCGCGGCTGCCTTCGGCGGCATCCTGGCCGCGCGTCAACAACACACCGCCGGTGGCAATGACACGGTCAACTTCCTGAGCGCCGCCCGCAACCCCGTAAAACACCGATACTTCTTCGGCGGCCATGCGCAGATCACCCTGAAGGACGATAACATTGCCGGAAAAAACGGCGTTTCCGGTCGCCTGATCGACGCTGAGACTGTCTGATGTCACCTCAATCGGCTGGCTGGCATCATGTGCCACACCGCCAAAACCGATCGCCGTTTGGGCCAGGCCGGGCAAGGCAAAAAGCAGTGTCGAAACAAGAGCAGCTAAAATGACGCGCATGAAATCTCCGTTAACTTTGCGGATCATATAGCATCCGAACCCCGCCGTTGAAAACGACAACATTGTTTCCCTCGGTTCCACTTACCTCCATCGCGCCGGCCTGTAGCGCAATGCCGGGGCCCGTGACGTCAACCGGACCAGGCGAGGATGCCATGAAATCCCTGAGGCTGAAGCGCAACAGATCGGTGGTCAATCGATAGCCGTTCGAGGTCGTCAGCCCGACGGAGGTCCTGAGATCGGCCATTTGCGCCGCCAGATCAAACAAACCCGTTTCAGCTACGATCAGCAGGACCGAGGTTTCACCCAGATCGACACGCGCCTCGATTTCCGTGGCCTCGATTTGATTAGGCTCGCTGGCCACGGGCGTGGCCCGGTTGGCGGTAAAAATCACCTCACGGCCATCGCTCAGCGTGCCGGCGAAGCGGGGCTGGCCCAGGCTTTGTTCGCGGGCCAGTTCTTCTACATCGACATTGGCAAAGGGAATCGCGCGGTTTGGATCGGGCGTGCGCGAGAACAGAAACAACGTTGAAAGCAGCGCCAAAGCCACCAGCGGCAGGATAATCTTTACCCAGGAAACGACGCGGGAATAGGTGTTCGACGGTGCCATGCCAATCGCCCTAATGGGCAAAAATGTCGATCTCGGGCCAACCGGCAAGATCAAGTTTTGCGCGCATTGGCAGGAAATCGAAACAGGCCTGCGCGATTTCGGTGCGACCTTCGCGCGCCAGCCGCTCAAGGAATAAAGCGCGCAATTCATGCAGATACATCACGTCGGATGCGGCATAGGATTTCTGCGCCTCGCTCAGATCCGGCGCGCCCCAGTCGGAGCTTTGCTGTTGTTTCGATATGTCGATATTCAGCATTTCCTGACACAGATTTTTGAGCCCGTGCCGGTCGGTATAGGTGCGCACCAGTTTCGACGCGATCTTGGTGCAGAACACCGGGGCCGCCAGCGCGCCAAAGGCGTTATACATCGCGGCAATGTCGAAGCGGCCGAAATGAAACAGCTTCAGCGTGTCGGGATCTTCCAGCAGACGGGCCAGGTTGGGGGCACTGGTCTGGCCCTTTTCGACCTGCACAAGATGCGCATCGCCATCGCCGTCCGACATCTGAACCAGGCAGAGCCGATCGCGATGCGGGTTCAGGCCCATGGTTTCACAGTCAATCGCAACGATGGGCCCAAGTGTCAGCCCGTCGGGAAGGTCGTTTTGGTAAAGGTGGATTGCCAAGGGATTGTGTTCCATCATGTGGATGCCGCCGGAGGAGAGTGGAGCACGAGAGGACTCACATTCCGCAGGCAATTGTTTGATAACAAGACGTTAGTCTACGTGCGGTTTTGCAATATACCCCAAGTTCATACCCCAGCACCATCTGGAATTCGGAGCTTCGAGGGCAGAAAAGGGACTCACTGCCGCAAGAAGCCATCCGTTTACGGCAAAGATCGACTTCCGCCCAAAACTTCAATTTCTCTTGGGCCAGAGTAACCGAACGCACCTTCGGCTGCTACCCTGAAACAGCTTGGGGGTTGTCGTAACCTTGGGCCTCGCGAGGGTCTTCAATACTGAAGACATCGGGATCAGGATGCTTTCAAAACGCCTGCGGAATCGCCCTCGTCTGGATTGCTATGCAAACCACTGTCGGAAATGGTGCTGGCGCTTGCGCAATTTGAGGGCTTTGGGACGACGCGGTCGCCCAAATCCGCAAACCCTCATCTTGCCGGGAACCGGGACCTAGCAAGTAGTCTTCGCAACAGGCCTGCCAGAGTATCTGGATCAAATCTGCCCTCAGCGTCGTTCCAATTGCAGACATTCAGTTCAGCCTGCGATTCGCAGCAAGGCTGCGAGGCCGGGTGCCGATCATGGATATGTCTGCTGAGACCCTGAGCGCCGCGATCCGAATGGGGCTTTTCTCAGAAACCGAGGCCACGTTGTTACCCGCCAGAGCAAACAGCCAGCAACGTGCATCGGTTCAATTTGTCGGGCGCTTCGCTGTAACGCAGTGGCGCGGTTGGCGTCTTTTGTACGAAACCTTTACGCCGGGAGGCTCAAATGAACCAGAAAGCGACCGAAACCAACCAAACCCAAGCCAACACCGCCAAAACCGGAGGTTGCTGCGGCGGGCATGGCTCTGGGCCCGCTGCTGATGCCCAGCCTGAAACCCAGATGGAGACTGCGAAATCGGGCGGTTGTTGCTGCGGAAAGGATCGCAACGAAACCTGAGGACAGTCTCATGACGCCGCCGGTCACATTGAGTAATGCCGTCAATAGCGTGTTTGCGATCGGCACACGCCCTGCGGAAGCGGCGCGCAATGCGCCCGATAAGGTGTTGACCGGAGCCGCCGATTTCGGGCGCGCACACGCGATCCGCATCGCCGCGCCTTTGCGGGTTCTCGCAGCGTCGGGGATCAGCGGTTTGAACGCTGCCTCGGCTGATCGGAGGATAGAGCCATGACCCGTTTCCAGCGCCCATCGCTGCGGTTCTTGGGGGCCGCCGGAACCGTCACCGGTTCTCGATATCTGATCGAGTTCGGAACGCGGCGTATCCTGATTGATTGCGGCCTGTTCCAGGGTTTCAAGCAGCTTCGCGCCCGCAACCGCAAACCCTTCCCCGTGCGCCCCAACAGCATCGACACCGTACTTTTGACCCATGCGCATCTGGATCACTCGGGCTATTTGCCGGCCCTGATCCGGGCCGGTTTCCGGGGGCGCGTCCTGTGCACCGAGGCGACCGCGGAGCTTTGCGGCCTGATCCTGCCCGATAGCGGCCATATCCAGGAGGAAACGGCTCGTTACGCGGCCCGCAAGAATTATTCCAAACACAAGAACCCGACGCCGCTCTACACGCTGAAAGATGCCCGGGCGGCGTTGGAGCAGTTCACGACCGTGGGGTTCGACCGGCGCGTGGATCTGGGCGACGGGATAGCCGCCACGTTCATTCCGGCCGGGCATCTTCTGGGTGCGGCGCAGATCCGGCTCGAACTGGATGGCATGGTTGTCCATTTCAGCGGTGACCTGGGGCGGGACCGCGATCCGTTGATGCGCGCCCCGGTTCCCTTTGCAGGCGCGGATGTGCTGGTCTGCGAATCCACCTATGGCAACCGCCTACACGATGACATCGACGCCGAAGCCGAGCTTGCGCCGGTGCTGCGCAGGGTCTTTGGCCGTGGCGGCACCGTATTGATCCCGGCCTTTGCGGTGGGGCGTGCGCAGGGCATCATGTATCATGTCGCACGCCTGATGAAGCGCGGCGAAATCCCTTATGTGCCGGTCTACCTGAATAGCCCGATGTCGGTGGATGCAACGGACATCTATCATCGTCATCACGACGAACATCACGTCAGCCTGAGCGACTGCACCGCGATGTTCGAGATCGCCAAGCGCGTCAACACGGTCGAGCAGTCCAAGACGCTCAACACCCGGCAGGGCCCGATGATCATCGTTTCGGCCAGCGGTATGCTGACTGGCGGGCGCATCCTGCATCATCTGGCCGCCTTTGGCGGCGATCGGCGCAATGCGATCCTTCTATCGGGGTTTCAGGCTGGCGGCACGCGCGGGGCCGCCCTGGCCGATGGCGCGACCAGCCTGCGGATGTTCGGGCGCGAATTTTCCATCGAGGCGGAGGTCGTGCAGCTCAAGGCTTTTTCCGGCCACGCCGACGCGAACGAAATTCTGACATGGATGCAAGCGGCCGATCCGGTGCCGCGCATGACCTATCTGACCCATGGCGAGCCCTCGGCCTCCGACACGATGCGTCAGCGCGTCAGCCATGAGCTTGGCTGGAACGTCCGCGCGCCCGAGCACCTTGAACGCATCAATCTGGGCCGCCCGCGATGAGTGATACCCTTGCCCTGATCCCTGCCGGAATAGACACGTACCGCCAGCCGGTCGTATATATGAATGAAGATTGCCATATCTGCCGCTCCGAAGGTTTTGCGGCTGAAACCCGCATTCGCGTCGACCTCAAGGGCCGCTGGATCGTGGCCACGCTGAATGTCGTTGCGCGCGGCGGCTGGCTGGCGGTGGACCGTGCGGCGCTTTCAGCCTCGGCCTGGACGGCGCTTGACGCGCAGGACGGCGACAGCGCGCGGTTTTCACACCCCGAGCCGCCCGCGTCGGCCTCCTCCATCCGCGCCAAGGCTTATGGCGGCACGCTGGATCAGGCCGAATTTGCTGGGATCATTCGTGACACGCTCGATAACCGGCTGTCGGACCTCAACCTTGCCGCCTTCATCACGGCCTGCGCGGGCGACAGGTTGAACCGAGCCGAAACCGTTGCCCTGACGCGCGCCATGCAGGCGGCGGGTGAGACGCTGGATTGGGGCGGCGCGCTGGTGCTTGACAAGCATTGTGTCGGCGGGCTGCCCGGCAACCGCACGACGCCGATCGTGACCGCCATCGTCGCGGCGGCCGGGCATCTGATCCCGAAAACCTCGAGCCGCGCGATTACTTCACCGGCCGGAACCGCCGACACGATGGAAGTGATGGCTCCGGTGGCGCTTGACGCCGCCACGCTGCGCCGCGTGGTCGAGGCCACGGGTGGCTGCGTCGTCTGGGGTGGTGGTCTGAACCTCAGCCCGGCCGACGATCATTTCATCCGCATCGAGCGTCCGCTCGATTTCGACAGCACAGGCCAGATGGTGGCCAGCGTCCTGTCAAAAAAATCCGCGGTAGGGGCCACGCGGGTGTTGATCGACATGCCTGTCGGGCCAACGGCCAAGGTGCGGTCGGTTCAGGCGGCGGCAGCGCTCGGGGCGCGGCTGGTCTCGGTTGGCGAGGCAGTTGGCCTGCACGTGAGCCTGCATCAAAGCGATGGCAGCGCCCCCGTCGGGCGCGGTATCGGCCCGGCATTGGAAGCGATGGACGTGCTGGCGGTGCTGCGGCGCAGCCCCGACGCTCCGCAGGATCTGCGCGCGCGCGCCCTCGATCTGGCAGGCAAATTGCTCGACCTGGTGCCCGGTGCCGAAGCGGGACGGGGTCGGATTCGCGCCGAAACCCTGTTGGCGAACGGTGCGGCCGAGACCAAATTCGTGGAAATCTGCACAGCCCAAGGTGGGTTTCGCGAACCCATACCAGCGCCGCAGCGCCTTGAAATAAGGTCACAAAGCGCCGGGCACCTGACCGCCATCGATAACCGCGTCATAGCCCGCATTGCTAAACTTGCCGGGGCCCCGCGCCAGAAAACCGCTGGCGTGCGGCTGTTGGTTCGGGTCGGCACAAAAATCGCTCGCGGCCAGCCGCTTTTCGAAATCCACGCCGAAACCCCCGGCGAGCTGGCCTATGCGCAGGCCTATGCCGCCGCGCAACTCGGCGTTCTGACTCTGTCGGAGGCCCCATGATCCTGATTCCTTTTCCTGAAATGCAGCCTCTTGCCGAAC
>CAXBGQ010000171.1:0-6907 GCA_963975135.1 uncultured Nioella sp.
TGTCCGTTTGATCGGGCGAGTCGTAGACGTAGATGTCATTGTTACCCAGATCAATACTCAGGATCTTTGCCAGGAAGTTCGACTCAACAGAGCCACCGGCAGCGCCAACAGCGCCGTGGGCAGCGGCCCGAGCGATACGCCCAGGCTCTGCAAGCCCCAGGTGCCCAGGATCGTCACCATCGCGCCAAAGGCCATGGTGTCGCCATGGGCAAAGTTGGAAAAGCGCAGGATGCCATAGATCAGCGTCACACCTAGCGCGCCAAGCGCCAGCTGCGCACCATAGGCGGTGGCGGGCACAATGACAAAATTGGCCAAGACCACGATTGCGTTCAGCAGGTCCAAGGGGCACCTCCGTGCAGAAGAGAGACTGTCAGGCGGGCGGGCAGGGTCATTGCGTCGCCTCGCAGGTTCCGAAATAGGTGACGGCACCGCCATCGCCGGGATGCTGGCTCAACAGCGCCGTGCGGTCGGAATTGATCGTCAACAGCGCGCTTGCCGGCCCGGTCCCAAAGGCGGCAAAAGGCAGCGCCGGGCCATGCCCCGACAAGCGCGACCCCGGCAGCTGACCGGCGGTTTCACTCAGGAAGATCCAGGTGTCCTCGCCGGAAATGCCGATCTCTGCCACGCGATCGGCCGGCCCGCATTCGCCTGCCGCAGCGCATTCCACCGTAAAGGTGCAGGAATACCCGGTTTCCGCCATCAGCGGCGTCGCCAGAAGGATCAGGGGCAGGGCGGCCAATCTCATTCGGTCATCCCTTCGCAGGTGCCAAAGCCGGTGACCGCCTGCGGCCGGATCTGCGGCTGATGCAGGGTCAGCACCAGGTTGCCGCCCTCTTCGACGCTGATGAATTGCACCGCCTGCGTGTCGGCGTTGACATGCAAAAGCGTGCGCAGCGTGGTGGGTGCCAGCGACCCATCGGGGGCCGGGATATTGGCGATCTCGGTGTAATCCGAGGGCAGATCGGCGTTCCAGTCCACGCGCCAGCCCGCCCCGGCATTGGTGATCACGATCTCCTGCTCCAGATCCGAGCAGGGCGAGATCTCGACACAGATGATCGACAGGGTGCAGGTCAGGCTGACCTGCTGACCGATGGCGGGCAGGGCGGCGAGAGGCAGGGTCGCCAGAGCCGCAATGAGGGCGGGTTTCAACATCTCAGAGAACCTCGCATTGGCCAATGGCGGTTGTCACATCGGGGCCGCGCCCGGGGCGCTGGAAATGACGGGTATAGATCGCTTCGCCGCTGCGAAAGACCGAAATGACCTCACGCATGTCCGGATCAGCAGTGATGAAGCTTTGCATCGGCGCATTGGCGGGCGTCACATCGCGCACCGGCACCTGCACGCTGCCCGCGACGAACCACAGGCCGGGCTCATGGTCGATGGGGGCAATCTCGACGGAAAAACTGGTCGTGTCGCAACCCGCCTCGGCACAGACCGGGCGGAACAGGCAGACCAGCGGTGTCGCCTCCTGGGCGGCGACCGGGCTGGCGGCCAGCGTCAGGGTCAGCACGCGGGCGATCATAGCACGCCCTCGCCCTTTGCCGCGCCCGGCGGGGCCACGGTTGGAACACACCGGCAGCCAAGGGCGGCGCGCAGGCTCATTTGCTGCCTGCGGGCGCGGCGGCCCCGGTTTCAGAGCAGGTTCCGGTCAGACGATAATGCGAAATCTCGTCGCCAATCAACATATTGCCCAGAAACACCACCGATCCATTGGCCACGGTCGCAATCTCGATCCCGCTCTCGTTGGCAAAGACAAAATGGGTGGCCTCGCCGCTGGTCAGGACGGTGCCGTCAAAGGGCTGACCCTCCTGCACCATCTCGCCGGTGCCCGCCTCGGCATCCAGATTGTAGACATGCGTGCGCTCGATAGGTGAACAATTGCTGCCCATCTGGCGGCAGGACTGCGTCATCTGGCAGGTGTAGCTGCGTATTTCCGCCATCGCGGGGCTGGCAAGGGCCATAAGCCCCGCAGCCAAAAGAATTTTCTTCATAAAATTATCCTCCCAGAAAACTGCGGCGCACCTCGGGGTCGTTCAAAAGCGCCTGACCGGTATCGGTATAGGCGTTGCGCCCCTGCACGAGGACATATCCCTTGTCGGCAATGGCAAGCGCCTGCCGGGCATTTTGTTCCACCATCAGGATGGATATCCCAGTCCGCGCCACCTCGATGATGCGATCAAACAGCTCATCCATCACGATCGGGCTGACGCCCGCGGTAGGCTCATCCAGCATCAAGAGCTTGGGCTGCGTCATCAGCGCCCGGCCCACGGCCACCTGCTGACGCTGCCCGCCGCTAAGCTCGCCCGCCGCCTGATGGCGTTTGTCCTTGAGGATCGGAAAGAGCTCATAGACCTGCGCCAGCGTGCCGGAATAATCATCGGTGCGGATAAAGGCCCCCATCTCGAGGTTTTCCTCGACCGTCAACGAAGTGAAGATATTCGAGGTCTGCGGCACGAACCCCATGCCCTTGGCCACGCGCGCCTGCGGCGTCAGATGGGTGATATCCTCGCCATCCAGCCGCACCGCGCCCTGACGCATATTGAGCATGCCGAAAACGGCCTTCATCGCGGTCGATTTGCCCGCGCCGTTGGGCCCGACAATCACCGCGATCTCGCCCTTTTCGACAGCGATGGTGCAATCATGCAGGATGTCGGCCCCCTTGCCATAGCCCCCCGTCATGGCGTCGCCAATCAGGAACGGGCCGCCCGGGGCGGGGGTGACGTGATCGTCCTGACCCTCGGCGGGCGACATGGTGCCGATGCCATCGGGATTGCCGATCGACAGATCCTTGTTGCCGCGCCCGGAATAGGGGGTATCGCTCATCACGCGGTTTCCTTGTTCTTCAAACCGGTGCCCAGATAGGCCTCGATCACATGTTCATTGGCCTTGATCTCGGCCAGGCTGCCTTCGGCCAACACTTTGCCTTCGGCCATGCAGATCACCGGATCACAGATTTTCCCAATGAAATCCATGTCATGTTCGATGACCACAAAAGTATAATTGCGCTCCTTGTTGAGCCGCAAAATGGCGTCGCCAATGGTGTTCAGAAGCGTCCGGTTCACGCCCGCGCCGACCTCATCCAGAAACACGATCTTGGCATCCACCATCATGGTGCGGCCCAGTTCCAACAGCTTTTTCTGCCCGCCCGACAGATTGCCCGCGCGCTCATCGGCCAGATGCGAAATGGTCAGAAAATCAAGGACTTCATCGGCTTTCTTCGCAAGCGCGGCTTCCTCCTGCGCGATCTGGCCACGGCGAAACCAGGCGTTCCACAGCGCCTCACCGGACTGATCGCCCGGAACCATCATCAGGTTTTCGCGCACGGTCATCGAAGCAAACTCATGCGCGATCTGAAAGGTCCGCAGCAATCCCTTGCCAAACAACACATGCGGCGGCAGGCCGGTGATATCCTCGCCATCCATGGTGACCCGGCCTGAAGTCGGTGGAAGAACACCCGCTATTACATTGAAAAGGGTTGTTTTTCCGGCACCGTTGGGGCCGATCAATCCGGTAATGGAGCCGGGCTGAATGCTCAGACTCGCGCCATCGACAGCATGAAAGCCCCCGAAATGCTTGTGCAGGTTATCAACGGTAATCATCGCGCGGCCCTTCTACATAAAAGCAGCCCGGTGATAAAACCGGGCTGCTTCAAGATCTTAGTCTGTAAGCTTAACGATATCCAGCGGTGACAACTTCACCACCTTCAATCGAAATCTCACGATAGTTTCCCGCCGATTCACCGGGCCCGATCAGTTCGACCGCGGTGGCACCGGCATAATCGACTTCGCCGCCTTCCGCGAGGATCTGCAACGCACGGGCCAGTTCACCGGGCTGAATAACTTCGCCGGGCGCATTGGCCACATCCATGACGCTTGATGCATAATCCGCCGGATCGGTCGACCCCGCCGCCTGCATCGCCATCATCATCAGCGCCGCCGCGTCATAGCTTTCGGCCGCAAAGGGCGATGTGCCGTCAAAGCCCGCTTCGGTGGCCATGGCGTGGAAAATGCCGGCCCCGTCGCTATCGGTGCCGGGATGCTGGCCGAACGAGCCGTCAATATCGGTGCCGAAATTATCGGTCAGCGCTTCGCTGATCATGCCATCGGGGAACACGAAGGTGTCAAACGCGCCGGTATCCAGCGAGGCCTGAACAATGCCCGACCCGCCGGTATCGACATAGCCCGCGACAACCAGAACTTCGCCGCCCGCCGCTGCCAATGCACCGACTTCAGCCGAATAATCGGCCCGGCCGTCTTCATGGCTGGCGACAAGCGTGACAGTGCCGCCCGCGGCCTCGAATGCGGCCTCGAAACTATCGGCCAGACCCTGACCGTAGTCGTTATTGGTGTAAGTCACGGCAACCTCGGTATAGCCGCGATCCAGGATCACCTGGGTCATGACCTGACCCTGACGCGCATCCGAGGGCGAGGTGCGGAAAAACAGGCCGTTATCCTCAACCTCCGACAGGGCCGGCGACGTGGCCGAAGGCGAGATCATCACCATACCGTTGGGCAGCGCCACATTGGACAGGATCGCGGTGGTCACACCGGAACAATCGGCCCCCATGATACCGTTGATGCCTTCGGAGGTGATCAGGCGTTCGGCGGCCGCCGTGGCGGCGGCGGCGTCGATGCAGGTGCTGTCGGCGCGCACGGAAGTGACGGTCATGCCATCGAGCAATGCGCCCGACGCGGTCACTTCGGCCATGGCCAGTTCGGCCCCTTGCGCCATTTGCGGCGTCAGCGATTCGATCGGGCCGGTAAAGCCGAGAATCACGCCGATGCGCACTTCATTGCCATGACTGTCGGCAAAAGCCGCACCGGTCAGGGCTGCGGTGGCCGCGGAGGCCAGCAAAATCTTTTTCATTCGTCTCTCCCAAGTTGGTCGTTTTTGTCTTATGCGGCCAAGTTAGGGCGACGCGCATGAATTGAAAAGGGCCGATTTGGTCCTTTCGCGCCATCGTGCCCCGAGGTCAGACCGGGGCTTTCGCCTGGCTGAACCGCTTGGCACAATGTGCACCTTTAACCGACCCAAAGGAGAGGCCGATGCCCGCCCCGGAAAACCCCCTGAAAACGGCCCTCGCTGAGGGGCGGCTGCAAAAGGGCCTCTGGCTCAACCTGTCCAGCCCGCTGGTCGCGGAAATGGCCGGGCAGGCGGGGTTTGACTGGTGCCTGATTGACGGAGAACACGGGCCCTGGGATCCGGCAAACATCCGCGACCAGTTGATCGCGCTGCAAGGCACCGGGGCCACGCCGGTCCTCCGCGTGCCCTGCGACGCGGCCTGGGTGCTGAAACAGGCGCTGGATCTCGGCGTGCAATCGGTGCTGGTCCCGATGGTGCATTCGGCGGCACAGGCGCGCGACGTGGTGCGCGGGTTGCGCTATCCGCCTGCGGGCATCCGGGGCCACGGTGCCATGGTGGCGCGGGCAGCCGGGTTCGGACGCGTAGCAGATTACGCGGCCACGGCGGATGCGCAGATCTGTTGCCTGGTGCAGGCCGAAAGCCGCGCGGCGCTGGATGATATCGACGCGATTGCCGCCACCGATGGTGTCGATGGCGTCTTTATCGGCCCCGCCGATCTGGCCGCCGATATGGGCCACGTCACCGATCCGAACCACCCGCAGGTGCGCGCCGCCATCGCCGCTGCCATCCCACGCATTCTGGCGCAGGGCAAGGCTGCGGGCATCATCTGCGCACCGGCAGATTTCACGCACTATATCGACCTCGGCGTCACGTTTCTGGGCATGGGCAGCGATGCCATGATCCTGCAAGCGGGCCTCAGCGCCCTGACGAAAGGGCCGGACACATGATCCTGGTCGATGCCGATGCCTGCCCGGTCAAACAGGAAATCATCCGCGTCGCGCTGCGCCACACATGCCCGGTGCGCTTTGTCGCCAATCAGGGCCTGCGCCTGCCCGATCATCCGCTGATCACGATGGCCGTGGTCGATGCCGGGTTCGACGCCGCCGATGACGCGATTGCGGAGGCCGCAGGCCCTGACACGCTTGTTATCACCGCCGATATCCTGCTGGCCGACCGGTGCCTGAAATCCGGGGCGCAGGTGCTGGACCACAAGGGGCAGGCCTTCTCGCAGGCCTCGATCGGCGCACAGATCGCCACCCGCGCCATCATGGCCGACCTGCGCGCCGGGCTGGACGGGCAGGGCGTCGGCGGCCAAAGGCCCTTTTCGCAAAAAGACCGCAGCCAGTTCCTGAACGCGCTGGAAAATGCCCTCAGAAAACTGCCGCGCGCCGGTTAACTCATTATCCAGGTTGAAGCGGTTCGCGAATGATTTGAATCGAACCACGCTGCCTTGCGCCCATGGCGCGAATGCGTGTTTCGATCAGAGGGGCTCAGATACATCGCACATCGCCGTAACGGCCTTCTTTGCGCCCCAAATATCCCGGGGGTTTGGGGGCTGGCCCCCGATCCGACCTCACAGCCCTCGCGCCTTGGCCCGATCCCACAGCGCATCCATCTCGGCCAGATCGCTTTCCTCGCAGCGCCGCCCCTGCGCTCGCAACGCGTCTTCGATGAACCCAAACCGGCGCACAAATTTCGCATTGGCCCCACGCAACGCCACCTCCGGGTCCACCTTCAGATGCCGCGCCAGATTGGCCATGACAAAAAGCAGATCGCCCATTTCCTCGGCAATCTTCTCCTGCGGCAGGGTCTCGCGTGCCTCGGCCAATTCCCTCGCCTCCTCGGTCATCTTATCCAGGACATCGCCAATATCGGGCCAATCGAACCCGATCCGCGCCGCCCGCTTTTGCAGTTTTTCGGCCCGCATCAGCGCCGGCAGGTTCCGCGCCACATCCGCCAGCACGCCGGTCTGCGCCCGCCCGGCACGTTCCGCAGCCTTCACCGCCTCCCAATCGCGGGTCTGCTGTTCGGCGGATTTGTCTCG
>CAXBGQ010000172.1:0-6875 GCA_963975135.1 uncultured Nioella sp.
GAAATGGCGGGAAGGCGGGGGTTCCGGTCAGAAGCCGGGGCCGCCAAGGCGTCCTGGAGCAGGGTCAATAATCGCCACCTGTTGATCTTGAATTTCAGCGATGGCCATGGCGCGTTGCACGGTGCCGCTGGGTCGCAGCCGGAATACTCCGTTTGCCCCGGCAAAGCCAGAGGAAGCCGTCAGATCGCGCGCACCCAATGCCCCAAGGCTGGCGGCGGTTTCGGTAACGGCGCGCATCGCGTCATAGCCGATGGGGGCCAGAACATGCGGCATGTCGCCATAAGCGGCCGAATAGCGCGCGTTAAAGGCATTGGCGGTATTGGGATCGGGTAGAGCGAACCAGCCCCCCTGCAGGCCCGACAATTCCAGCGTCTGCGACGGCACGTCCCATCGGGTCAGGCCCATCACCCGCACGGCCTCGGTATCCAATCCGTTTTCCGGCAGCAGCTGCGCAAAAAGCGGTAGCGCGGCAGAAGCATCCGAAGTGATCACCAGAGCATTGGCATCGCCTGCCCGGATCTGTTCCATCACGCCCGAGATCGCGTTGATCACACCGGTTTGGGAAAATTCATAAGAGGCCACGCCGGAAACAGAGCCCCCCGCACCCGCAACCGCGCGTTGCACCGCATCGCGGGCCACCTCGCCGGCAAGATTCTGCGCATGCAGGACCTGGACCCGGTTGCGGCCTTGGCTGACGGCATATTGCGCCAGCCGTTCGGCCGTATTTTCATAGGTGCTGCCCAGCACAAACACATTGCCGCCCGCGATTTCGGTGTTGTTCGAAAAGCTGAGCACCGCAATATTGCTGCTGGCCACGGCCACGCCCACCGCGGCAGCGGCATCCGACCGTAGCGGGCCGATAATGACGCGCGCGCCGTCGCGCACGGCCTGACGCGCGACCGTGGCCGCCTGGGCCGGGTCGCCGGCGGTGTTGTAAACGGTCAACTCGATCTGAACGCCGTTCTGGTCGCTTGCGGCCATCCGGGCGGCGTTTTCAAGGCTGCGGGCCACCAGGTCGTCACCGGCATTGGCAGAGCCGTAAGGCAATAACATGGCGACCTCGATCGGCGTGCCGCTGCGCACCTGCGGGCCGGCTCCGCCACCCGGCAGCGCCATTTCGCAGGCGGCCAGAATGACGGCGACAAAGGATAGCATCAAATAGCGCGGTGCCTTGCGAAGCGGGCTGAAAGCAGTGAACATGGAGGGCCGTCTCCCTAATGCGGCGGATCAAATATCGCGCCCCCGAGCCTACACGGGTTCCGGGCCACAAGTAAACGCCGGGAACGTCAAGAGATGAGCGATCAACCAGCCGCAGCCAAGACACCGCGATCCGATCGCCTCGAGCCCGGTCTTTACCTGGTCGCCACGCCCATCGGCGCGGCGCGCGACATCACGTTGCGCGCGCTCGATATCCTGGCCAGCGCCGATGTGATCGCCGCCGAAGATACGCGGACGGCGCGAAAGCTTATGGAAATTCATGGTGTTGCCCTGGGTGGACGACCGCTGCAGGCTTATCACGATCACAGCAGTACGGGCGTGCGTGACAAGATATTGGCGATGCTCGCGGCGGGCAAATCCGTGGCCTATGTTTCAGAGGCCGGTACCCCGCTGGTGGCCGACCCGGGCTATCAGCTGGCGCGGGCTGCGATTGCCGCGGGTCTGCGGGTGATGACAGCCCCCGGTGCCTCGGCGGTGTTGGCGGCGCTGTGCCTGTCGGGATTGCCGAGCGACCGGTTTCTGTTTGCCGGTTTCGCGCCGCAGGGTGGCGGTGCACTCAAGACCTGGGTGGCTGAGCTTGCACCGATCCGGGCTACGTTGATCCTCTATGAATCGCCCCGCCGCGTTCACAAGTTATTAGGCGTTTTGGCCGATATACTGGGCGACGGGCGGCAGATTGCCATCTGTCGGGAATTGACCAAACATTTCGAAGAGGTGCTGCGCGGCACCATCTCCGAGGTGCGGGGTCAGATCGAAGGCCGGGCTTTGAAAGGTGAAATTGTCGTTGTCATCGACAAGGGTGAGGCAGCGGTTGTCGGCGAAGAGGCTCTGAAGGATGCGCTGCGTTCCGCGCTGGCCGATCATTCGGTAAAAGATGCGGCGGCATTGGTTGCCACGGCCACCGGCCTGCCGAAACGGCAGGTCTATCAGGCGGCCCTGAAACTGGACGGTGAAGAATGAGCGGATTGATGTCATATCTGGCCGGATTGTCAGCCGAAGATCAGGTCGCGCGCGCCTATGCCCGCGACGGCCATGTGATCCTGTCGCGCAGGTGGCGCGGTGCGGCGGGCGAGATTGACCTGGTGGTGGAACGCGACGGCGTGGTGATTTTCATCGAGGTCAAGAAAAGCCGCAACCATGATCGTGCCGCGCAAGCGCTGTCGCAGCGTCAGTTGCAGCGCATATTCCTGAGCGCGGAGGACTATATCGGGTCGCTGCCGCAGGGGGCCAACACAAATGCGCGGGTCGATGTGGCGTTGCTCGATCAGCAGGGGGTCATCCGTATCGTCGAAAACGTCATGTGCGCCTGATCCGTCAAGCGGGCCATTGCACCTTTGGCAGTCTCGGGCCATGAAGGCCCGATACGAGCCGACGGAGATACGCCATGTCCCTCAAGATCGCCTTCCAGATGGACCCGATCGACGCGATTGATATCGACGCCGACAGCAGCTTTCGCATCGCCGAAGAGGCACAGGCGCGCGGCCACACGCTGTTTTACTACACCCCCGATACACTCGCCTATCAGGAAGGCCGCGTCACAGCCCGCGGCTGGCCGCTTTCGGTGCGGCGCGTGCAGGGCGACCATTTCACGCTTGGCGCAGAGGCCGAGATCGACCTGGCCGATATGGATGTCGTCTGGCTGCGCCAGGATCCGCCCTTCGACATGGGCTACATCACCACCACCCATATTCTCGACCGCATCCACCCCGCCACATTGGTGGTGAATGATCCGTTCTGGGTCCGCAACTACCCCGAAAAACTGCTGGTTCTGGATTTCCCCGACCTCACGCCGCCAACAACGGTGGCCCGCGATCTGGACACCCTCAAGGCCTTCAAGGACCGTCATGGCGACATCATCCTCAAGCCGCTATACGGCAATGGCGGGGCCGGTGTTTTCCGTCTGACACCCGATGATCGCAACCTAAATTCGCTGCATGAGCTGTTCGTCAGCATCAATCGCGAGCCCCTGATCGCGCAGAAATTCCTGCCCGATGTGGCGGTCGGCGACAAGCGCATCATCCTGGTCGATGGCGAAGCTGTCGGTGGCATCAACCGGGTGCCCGCAAAAGGCGAAACCCGGTCGAACATGCATGTCGGCGGGCGGCCCGAAAAAGTGGCGCTGACCGCGCGCGATCTGGAGATTTGCGCCCGTATCGGCCCGCTTCTGCGTGAAAGGGGCCAGATTTTCGTCGGCATCGACGTGATCGGTGGCTGGCTGACCGAGATCAACCTGACCTCGCCCACCGGCATTCAGGAGCTTGAGCGCTTTGACGGTGTCAATATCGCCGAAAAGATCTGGGCGGCGATCGAGGCGAAACGCACCTGACGAGCGCTGCGAGGAGCGCCCGGACCGGGACCGAGCAGCCTGCGCTTTCAGTTCCGCGCAGCGATCAGGCGAAAGCTGAGCGCCTCGGCGATATGCGGCATCTCCACGCCCTCGACCCCTTCCAGATCCGCAATTGTACGCGCCACGCGCAGGATGCGGTGATAGCCGCGCGCCGACAAACGGAACTTTTCGGCCGCTTTCAACAGCATGTCGCGGCCCTCAGCGCTTGGCGTCGCCACCTCTTCCAAAAGCGCGCCATCGGCATCGGCATTGACGCGCGCCCCGACGCCCAGCCCGTCATAGCGCGCCGTCTGAAGCGCACGCGCCGCCGCGATCCGAGCCGCGACGGTGGCCGTGTCATCGCCCGATGGCGGAAGATCGAGATCGGTAAAGCGCACCGGCGGCACTTCCAGCCGCAGGTCGAACCGATCCATCAGAGGCCCCGAAATGCGGCCCATATAATCCTCGCCGCACAGCGGCGCGCGCCCGCAGGCCTGATCGGCATCGTAAAGATGGCCGCAACGGCACGGGTTGGCGGCGGCAATCAGCAGGAACCGGCAGGGATAGGTCATATGCGCATTGGCCCGCGCCACCACGACATCGCCGGTCTCGATCGGCTGGCGCAGGGTTTCCAGCACGGGTCGCGCATATTCGGGAAACTCATCCAGGAACAGCACGCCGTTATGCGCCAGGCTGATCTCGCCCGGTTTGGCATTGCGCCCGCCGCCGACAATCGCCGCCATCGAGGCGGTGTGATGCGGCGCACGAAACGGGCGCGCCCGCGAAATTCCGCCCTCATTCAACAGCCCCGCCAGCGAATGGATCATCGAGGTTTCCAGCGCCTCCGTGGCGGCCAGGGGCGGCATCAGCCCCGGCAGACGCGCCGCCAGCATGGATTTGCCGGATCCCGGTGCCCCCACCATCAGGAAATGGTGACGCCCGGCGGCGGCAATCTCCAACGCCCGTTTGGCGCGTTCCTGTCCACGCACTTCGCGCAGGTCCTTCAAGGATGTGGCGGCAATCACCTCGCCGGGTTCCGCGGGTGGCAAGGGCGCACGATCGGTCAGGTGGGCGATGATCTCGGCCAGATTGCGCCCCGCATAGACCGCCGTGGCCCCGACCCAGGCCGCCTCGGCCCCACAGGCGGCCGGGCAAAACAGCGCCCGCCCATCCTCGCCCGCCGCAAGCGCCGTGGGCAGCGCCCCGATCACGCCGACCAGAGCACCATCCAGCGACATTTCGCCCAGGCTCATTGCCGCCTCGACCTTTTCACGCGGAACGACCCCAAGTGCTGCCAGCAGCGCCAGCGCAATGGGCAGGTCGAAATGCGAGCCGACCTTGGGCAGGTCTGCGGGCGAGAGGTTGATCGTCACCCGTTTCGACGGCAATGCGATGGCCATGGTCGACAGCGCCGTGCGCACCCGGTCGCGCGCCTCCGATACCGCCTTGTCGGGCAGGCCGACGATGGAAAAGGCGGGCAGGCCGGGGGTGATGGCGCATTGCACCTCGACCCGGCGCGCCTCCAGCCCCTCGAACGCGACGGTCGAGGTGCGGGCAAGGCTTTCGGGGCGCGGCGCATCCAGCATGGTTAACGCCTAGCGCGCCCAAGTTAGCAAAAGGTTAATCCCGGGGTCAGGAAAGCGCGAAATCGCGGCGCGGCAGGCCCATCTCGTAATTTGGCTGATCCGGCCCCTCGGCCAGCCCTGCGGCGCGCCATTGGACAAAAGAGGGATGGCTCAGGTGGCGGGCGATATAGCCGCGCGCCAGGTCCGAGGCCGGAAGGCCATAGGTCACGATCCGGGTGGCCAGCGGAGCAAAGAACACATCGGCCAGAGAATATTCGCCACAGAGCCAAGGGCCGCCATGTGCCGCAAGGCTCCGTTCCCACAATGTTTCGACCCGGTCCAGATCGGCCAGCACGGCACCGCTTGGGCGAAACCCCTTCCATCCGGTGCGCAGGTTCATCGGGCAATCGCCGCGCAGGGCGGAAAACCCCGAATGCATCTCGGCGATCAGGCTCAGCGCATCGGCGCGCGCCGCCGCCCCCGCGGGCAAGAGGCCACGACCCGGAAACGCCTCGGCCAGATGCCAGGCAATGGCAACGCTATCTGTCAACACCCCACCGTCGGGTGTGCGCACCACCGGCACCGTGCGCAGAGGCACCGATGCGAACGCCGCCAGATCGCGGGCGAAATCGTCGCAATACATGCGCGTCGATGTCACCTCGCAGGGGATGTCAAAGGCATGAAACGACAGCCAGCCGCGCAACGACCAGCTGGAATAGGATTTATCGGCGATCAGCAAACGGTATGTCATCGGGCCACCCAACCCCGGATCGCCTCCGCTGTCCAATGCAAATGCGTGACGCCGCCCATCACGGGCTGTGATTGATCGTGTCGACGCGCCAGGTGCCCTCATGGAACAGCCGTGTAACCGACAGGTTGTCGATCTCATGGCCCAACGCGGCATAGGCCGAACACCCCGCCGCGCGCTGGATCTGCGTCATGATCACCCCGATATGGGCGACGGCGACGATATCGGCCTTCGGGTGATCGGCATTCATCCGGTCCACAAACTCCGCCACCCGCGCCGCGACATCGTTCCAGCTTTCGCCACCCGGCGGCGCGACATCGCCGGGCTCGTCCCAGTATCGGCGGCTCAGATCGGGATGGGCCGCGGCGATTGCGTCAAACCGCAGCCCGTCCCATTCGCCGAAATTGAACTCGCGGATGCCCGCCACATGCGGCAGACGGCTGCGGCCCTGTCCCAGCACATCCGCCGTGGCCACCGCCCGGATCAGATCCGATGACACCAACAACGCGCCTTGCGGCAGATACGCATCCAGCCGGGCGATTGCGGCGGTATCGGACAGATCGGCAGGCACGTCGCGCCAGCCGACAAAAGCCTTCTCATGCGTCGGCCCGTGGCGCACCCAATGCCAGACGGTCATGGGGCCGTGCCCTTCAGAACCAGTGGCAATCCGGCCATCACCACCGCGACAAACCCGGCCTCCGACGCCAGTTGCTGGTTCAGCTGGCCTTGCGCGGCGCGAAATCCGCGCGCCAGCTTGTTTTCCGGGACCACGCCCTGACCGGTTTCATTGCTCACAACCACAACCCGCGCCGGGCAGGCCGCCAGCGCCGCGATCAAGCCCGCCGCCTCGGCCTGCCAATCCCGCCCCGCCAGCATCACATTGCTCAACCACAGCGTCGCGCAATCCAGCAACACGATATCGCCTGCGCCGGCACTTGCCAGCGCAGCCGCCAGATCCAGAGGGGCCTCGATTGTGCGCCAGCCATCGCTTGCCCGCGCCGCCCGGTGGGCCGCGATC
>CAXBGQ010000173.1:0-6772 GCA_963975135.1 uncultured Nioella sp.
CCTGTCCGGCCCCGGCGGCATTGCCGACACCATATTGTTCCACATTGACATAAGAATGACCGGCAGCGGCTGCACCGGCGACGGGCAGGGCGATCATCAGGGACAGGGCGGCGGTTTTAATTGCTTTTGAGAAAGTCATAATGATGGGTCCTTTTGGGGTTTGGATTTGAATGCATGTCGGGTGCGACGCGGGGAGAGGGTGTTGGGTCTTGGGATGCTGTGGTGTCGTGTTCAGGGGTCTTGGTTGCGGCGTTTGCCTGGTGGCGTTGAGCCGATGACCAACACCTGGCCGCAAACCCCGACGTCAGACAATATCGGCGGCACGAAAGCCGATAACATCGCGTTGGTCATCGAATAACACCGACGGAACGGGATCTGTTATTGGATAACGAGGCACTGGAAATAAGAATAAAAACAAAGGATTAATAGGAATTTCAATCCCAAGATCTCTGGCGGAAGGCTCTGTGTTCGTGTGAAGGTGCGATATCTTTTCCGTGACGGTGATAACATCGGCACTCAGACGGGCAATGGGATAACACCCCATGTTTGCGTTTTTTGAACACAAACAAGCCGATTCCTCGTTTCTCCGCGAGGCGCGCGCCAGGCGATTCTTTTCGGCGAGATCCGGTGCCGGGGCGGCGGCGGATATCCGTTCGCCGGTGATTGCGATGCAGGGCCGCCTCACGACGAAACCTGCCGCCATATCGTGCCGCCAGATTTCGTCTCTTTTCAGCAAACATTGCCCGAAAGAGGCCAGAGAGGACCCGAGGCGGGCCCGGCACCTTCCCGGGCCGCTGGCATGTCTCACCCCTTTAGAAAGCGCACCTTACCGATATAGGGCAGCGACCGGTTCATCTGCGCGTAATCGATGCCATAGCCCACGACGAACTCGTCCGGGATCTCAAAACCGGTCCAGGTGGCCCGGATGTCGACCTCGCGCCGTGTCGGTTTGTCGAGCAGCGCGATGGTCATCAGGCGCGCCGGTTCCCGGCTTTGCAGCAGGTGGGTGACATGGTTGAGCGTGTGGCCGGTATCGACGATATCCTCGACCACCAGCACGTCACGGCCATGGATCTCGCCGCGCAGGTCTTTCAGGATGCGCACCTCGCGGCTCGATTCCATCGTATCGCCATAGGAGGAGGCCTCCAGAAAATCGACCTCCACCGGCAGGTTCAATTCGCGCACCAGATCGGCGATAAAGACGAACGAGCCGCGCAAGAGCCCTACAACAATCAGTTTTTCGGTGCCTTTGAAGGCGGTCTCGATCTCGCGGGCAAGCTCCTCGATGCGGGCGGCGATGCGCTTGGCCGAGATCATCTTGTCGACCACATATGGTTTTTGCGTCATGACGTGCCCGTCCTTATCCCTTGATTTTCCCCGGGAAGTTTATGACATGGGGGCGCGCCCAGAGGAAAGCCCGAAACCCGATGCCACGCCACGCCGAAACCAGATTGCTGCCATATAGCGCGGCGCAGATGTATGATCTGGTGGGCGATGTGGCGCGCTACCCTGAGTTCATCCCCTGGATCACGGCCGCCCGGGTGCGATCGGTAACACCGTTTGAACATGGCGAGGTGATGCTCGCCGATCTGGTTATCGGCTTCCGGATGTTCCGCGAGAAGTTCGGCAGCCGGGTGACATTTTACCCCGAACGGCGGCGGATCGAGACCGCCTATATCGACGGTCCGTTCAAGCATATGATTTCCAACTGGGAATTTGCCGAGGCCGAGGGCGGCTGCGAGGTTCGCTTCGATGTCGATTTCGAATTTCGGAGCCGGATTTTGCAGGGTGCGGCGGGGCTGTTCTTCCACGAGGCCATGCTGCGGATCGTGCGCGCGTTCGAGGCGCGGGCCGAGGTGCTATACGGCGGTGCCGGGTCTGGCTGATGGCAGGCGGGGGCGAAGTCTGGATGTATCGTGACCGCCGCGCCGGGAGGATGGCGCTGAAGTGAATTCGTCCGGATCCGGGAAAGGGCGGCGAGGGCCGGACAGGCCCGGGTCGCACGGATGGCGTTTCGAAACGCCATTGAAAAAGGGCCTTCGAAGGCCCTTTCCACGCGGTTTCGAAACCGCGTTCACTATCCGTTTCGATACGGCTTTTCCCGCAAGCCTGGCTCAGCTCGTCCAATCATAGGCGCGTTCGCCATGCACTTCGAGATCCAGCCCGTTGGTCTCGGTCTCAAGATCGACCCTGAGCGGCGTGATGGCCCGCACGATGACGATCAGGATCACGGTCACGACCGAGGTGAAAGTGCCGACGATCGCCAGGCTGCCCAGTTGCGCGGCCCAGGACCCGGCCCCGAGGGCGGCGATCATCAGGCTGCCGAAGATGCCGCCGACGCCGTGAACGGCAAAGACATCGAGCGTATCGTCGATCTTGACCTTGTTGCGGATGAAGGTCACTGCCTCCTGGCACAGGATGCCCGCGACCGAGCCGATGAAGAGCGCCGCAATCGGCCCGACAAAGCCCGAGGCCGGCGTGATCGAGGCCAGCCCCGCAATGGTGCCCGTCACGACGCCCACCATCGAGACGGTGCCGTATTTCAGCTTTTCCCACAGCCCCCAGGTCAGCGCGGCCGAGGCGGCCGAGATATGCGTGACCGTCAGCGCCATCGCCGCCCCGCCATCAGCCGCAAGCTGCGAGCCACCGTTGAAGCCGAACCAGCCGACCCACAACATCGCGGCCCCGATCATCACATAGCCGGGGTTATGCGGCGGCGTGGTGCGGTTCTTGCGCGGCCCCAGGAACACGGCCAGGATCAGCGCCGCCAGCCCCGCGGTTTCATGCACCACGATGCCGCCCGCGAAATCGCGCACGCCGATCTCGCCAAAGATGCCGCCATCCGCTAGGAACCCGCCGCCCCAGACCCAATGCACCACGGGCGCATAGACCAGCAGCATCCAGAGGCCCGAGAAAAGCAGCACGAAACCAAAGCCCACCCGTTCGACATAGGCCCCCACGATCAGGGCAGGCGTGATGATGGCGAAGGTCATCTGAAAGGCAAAGAACAGCACTTCGGGAATGGTGCCGGCCAGCGTCTCGGCATCGACACCGATCAGAAAGACCCGGCCAAGCCCGCCCCAGATCCCGCTGTCACCGGGGCCAAACGCGATGGAATAGCCGACGACGAGCCACAGAATGCTCATCAATGCGGCAATCGCATAGCATTGCACAAAGACGCTCAACACATTGCGCGCCCGCACCAGCCCTCCGTAAAACAGCGCCAGACCCGGCAATGTCATGAAAAGGACCAGCGCCGTTGCGACGAGTACCCAGGCAGTATCGGCTCCGTTCATATCCCTCAAACCTTTCTTCTTGTGCACGGTTTTGCGGCGACAAGGCCTGATCCGTGAGCAGAAGAAAGGGCAGGGGCCGATTTTCGGAGGTTTTTTGGCTAGAGTTTCCAAACTGCCCGATTTTTGAGCAGCTTTCAGGCGTCAATGCCGGGTTTGCGGTCAGCTTGACAAAAGCGCCGCCAGAACCATGCCCAATGCGTGATCAACGCTTGCGCGGCGCACCCCGGCCCGACCAATTGCCCCGAACTCAACCGTTTCGGTCTGTGTGCCCGCGGCGGTTGCCAGGGCGAAACAGACCCGGCCCTCGGGCTTGTGCTCCGATCCGCCGGGGCCTGCGATGCCGGTAACGGCAATCGCGATCTGCGCATCCGAGCGGGCCAGCGCACCGGCGGCCATTTCGGCGGCGGTTTCTTCGGACACCGCCCCGAACCGGTCCAAAGTGGTCTCCGAGACGCCCAGCATCTGCATCTTGGCGGCATTGGAATAGGTGACAAAGCCCCGGTCGAAGCCGACCGAGCTGCCGGCCACATCGGTAATGGCGGCCGAAATCATGCCGCCGGTGCAGCTTTCGGCGGTGCTCAGCATCAGCCTTTGCGCGATCAACGCCTCCAGAACCCGGTTTGCACTCAAATCAGCACCACATGATAGAGAACGGCGGCCAGAACGACGACCAGCGAGGCCAGCCCGCCCGCGATCGCGTCATCGGCCATCACGCCCATTGCGCCATGTTGCCGGTCGGCCCACCCGACGGGGCCGGGCTTGAGGATGTCAAAAAACCGGAACGCGACAAAGGCCGTCACCACGCCAGGCCAGAGGCTGAACAGCCCCGCCCCGGCCATCACCGCGCCATAAGAGACCGGCCAGAGCGCCAGAAACATGCCCAGAACCTCGTCAATCACGATCTCGCCGGGATCCTGATCGTCGGATCCCGCGATCTGGACAGTTGTCGCCCACCAGCCAAGCCCGGCCACCGCGATTGTGCCGATCATGAGCGCGAAAAAACCGCCCAACGCATGTAGTGCCCAGGCGGCGGGGATGGCCGCCAGCGAGCCCCAGGTGCCCGGCGCGGGGCGCAAATGGCCGATATAGAAGAAGGTGGTAATGAGACGGGTCATGATTTCACCAGGGTGACGGTTGCAAGGGCGGCGATACCTTCCTCGCGCCCGGTAAAGCCAAGCCGCTCGGAGGTGGTGGCCTTGACCGACACCCGCGCCAGATCGATGCGCAAGAGCCGCGCCAGTTCGCGGCGCATGGCGGGCGCGTGCGGGCCGATCTTGGGCTGCTCACAGATCAGGGTCAGGTCGGCATGCGTGATGGCAAAGCCCTGCGCCGACGCCAGATCCACCGCATGGGTCAGGAAAATATGGCTTTTCGCGCCCTTCCACTGCGGGTCGGTGGGCGGGAAGTGCTGCCCGATATCGCCCGCCGCCAGCGCGCCATAGATTGCATCGGTCACGCTATGCAGGCCAACATCGGCGTCGGAATGGCCTTGCAGCCCGCGCCCATGCGGCACCGCGACACCGGCCAGCATGACATGATCGCCGGGGCCGAACCGATGCACGTCAAAGCCGTTGCCGGTGCGAATGTCGATCATCTGGCGGGCCTTCAGGATGGCCTCGGCACGGGCGAAATCGCCGGGGCGGGTGAGCTTGAGGTTGTCCTCATCGCCCGGCGTGATGGCAATGTCCAGCCCATGCGCCAGCGCCACCGCGACGTCATCGGCTCCGCCCTCGGGATGGGCGTCATAGGCGGCACGGATGGCGGCGACATGGAACCCCTGCGGCGTCTGTGCCCGGTGCAGCCCCGCGCGCGGCTGAATGGCCGAAACGGAGCCATCGCCGCGCCAGAGCGCATCGGTCACCGCCAGCCCCGGCGCGGCCGCTTGTCCATGGCGCAATGCCTCCAACACATCCGCAATGAGGCCGGGACGGACCAGAGGCCGTGCCCCGTCATGGATCAGCACCAGGTCGATATCCGGCGACACGGCGGTCAGCCCGGCCCGGACAGAGTCCGCGCGCGTTGCCCCACCCGCGACATCGCGCAGGGGCACGCCCAGATCCGGGCGCGCGGCGTTGAAGAGATCCGCATCATCGTCATGGCGCACCACGATCACCTCGGCCACATCCGGATGCGCCGCCATGGCGCGGATCGTGCGGGTCAACACCGGCGCGCCACCAAGCATCTGATACTGCTTGGGGATATCGCCGCCCATGCGGGTGCCGCGCCCGGCGGCGACGATAATCGCGGCGGCGCGCATGGGGGCAGGGTCGGGGGCGGTCGGTGACATGGGCCAAGTGATAGGAGGATTTCGGGCGCGGCACAATCGCGGGGCAGCAGGCCGTGCAGGCCGCCTATTTTTTAGGCAGTTTTGAAAAGCCGCCTGTATCGCAGGCGAAAACTTTGCATCCTGGGTACGCTTCCCGTAAACCGATGGGCAATTGCACAAGGATTAGGCGTTTGGCGATTTCATTGGCAGACAGGGTGCTCGACCCGCCGGTGTTTCTGGCCCCGCTGGCCGGAATCACGGATCTGCCGTTTCGCACGCTTGTGGCAGGGTTCGGGGCCGGTCTGGTGGTTTCGGAAATGGTGGCCAGTCAGGAAATGGTCGAAGCCAAACCCTCGGTGCGCGCCCGGGCCGAGCTGGGCTTTGGGCAGGCGCGCACGGCGGTGCAGCTGGCCGGGCGCGAGGCGCATTGGATGGCGCGGGCTGCGGAACTGGCCGAGGCGCAGGGGGCCGAGATTATCGACATCAACATGGGCTGCCCCGCCAAGAAGGTCACGACCGGGCTGTCAGGCTCCGCCTTGATGCGCGATCTGGATCATGCGCTGGACCTGATCCGGGCGGTGGTCGGCGCGGTTTCTGTGCCGGTAACGCTGAAAACCCGGCTGGGCTGGGATGAGACCAGCCTAAACGCCGCCGATCTGGCGCGGCGCGCGCAGGATGCGGGCATCCGGATGATCACGGTCCATGGGCGCACGCGGTGTCAGTTCTATAAGGGATTGGCCGACTGGGCCGCCATTCGCGCCGTGAAGGACGCGGTGACGATCCCGGTGATCGCCAATGGGGATATCCTCGACAGCGCCGCCGCCGCCACTGCGCTGCGCCTTTCCGGGGCCGATGGGGTCATGGTCGGACGCGGCGCGCAAGGCGCGCCCTGGGCCCTGGCGCAGATCGCGCATGACCTTTTTGGCGCGCCTGCGCCCGCGATCCCGCAAGCATCTGCTGGTATCTGGAGGGTGCGCCCGCCGATCTGCGCCGCAGGGTGCTGACCGCGACCGATCCGCAACAGGTTATCCGACTGATCGCGCAGGCATTTGCGGGCGAGGCCGTGGCATGAGCACCTTCAGCACGGCCATTTGGGCGTCTCTGCCGATCCCGGTCATTCTGATCGACGCAGGCGACCGGATCGTCGATGTGAATCCGGCGGCCGAGGCTTTTCTGAACGCCTCGGCGCGGTCCTTGAACGCGGTCCAGA
>CAXBGQ010000174.1:0-6768 GCA_963975135.1 uncultured Nioella sp.
TATGGGCGCGGTTTTGGAACAGATCGAGGCCACGCTTTACCCGTTGCTGGCCTCCAGGCGCACCGCCATGCCCGTGGTCCCCGAAGGCGCAAAGCAATCGACGCTCAATATCAACTCGATCCATGGCGGCGAGGCCGAGCAGGAGGCAGATTATACCGGCCTGCCCTCGGCTTGCGTCGCCGATCGTTGCCGCATCGTGCTGGATCGGCGGTTTCTGGTTGAAGAGGACATCGCCGAGGTTAAATCCGAGGTCACCCGGATGCTTGAGGCCATCAAATCCGAGCGGCCCAATTTCCAATATGACATCCGCGATCTTTTCGAGGTTCAACCAAGCATGACCGATGCGGATGCGCCCGTTGTGCGCACCGTGCAGGCGGCCATTGAGAAAGTGTTGAACAAGCAGGCCGAATTCGTGGTCTCGCCCGGCACTTATGATCAGAAACATATCGATCGCATCGGCAAGCTGAAAAATTGCATCGCCTACGGACCCGGCATCCTCGATCTGGCGCATCAGCCCGATGAATGGGTGGGCGTGCAGGACATGATGGACAGCGCCAGGGTAATGGCCCTGACCTTGCAGGAGCTTTTGACGTGACGCCGCGATAACCACAGCGCAGCGTACGGTTCCATCAAGCGGACCACGATATCGGGGAATAACTGTCAGACCGGACCTCAAGCCTTGCAGTCAACGCAAGGCGGGAATGCCAATAGAACGCTGGTGTTAGCGATAGCTGCGGCGCTATCAAACGAACAACCGTTATTTGATGATCCAGCCAGAACCGGAACTGATCGATGATTGTATCCCTGCAAAACACGCCCTTTGCGCTCTTGATGCAAGGCCTGCGCCTGCGCCCGCCCTCCACCCGGGCGGCCAAGGCTGCCCCCGGGACCAAAGCGCCGAAACCTGCCATTGTTCCGCATTGGATCGACTTTCTGAACGAAGAACCCGACCGCGCATCAAACTGATCCTGGCCCCGCAGAAATTCCAGCCCCTCATCGGCGCTGCCCTCCATTGCGCCTTTGGGGTCCGGGCCGATGCAATCCGGCCGCAGAACCGCAAACTGGTGCGGACCGGTGAAAAACCCCGGTTTTGACCCGCCTTTCTGCACTATCTCTGCAACCTGCGCTTGATCTCCCACCCCGGCCCGCGTTTCATAGGCGCAGGACGCCCGCAAATTACCACGGGCCAGACAGGGAGACATAGACATGCGATTTCTGCCCAGCACGGCGCTGGCCCTTGTGCTCAGCGCAGGCGCGGCCTTTGCCACGAACACCGACATCAGCATCGGCATGGTGCTCGAGCCGCCAAATCTCGACCCGACAGGCGGCGCGGCCGCGGCGATTGACGAAGTGGTCTATGCCAATGTCTTCGAGGGGCTGACGCGCTTTGCCTCGGACGGCGCGGTCATTCCCGGCCTCGCCGAAAGCTGGGACATCTCCGACGATGGCCTGACCTATACCTTCAATCTGCGTTCTGGCGTCACCTTCCATGACGGCACCGATTTCACGGCAGAGGATGCTGTCTTCAGCCTCGATCGCGCCCGTGCCGAGGATTCGACCAACGCACAGCCGTCGCTTTTCGCAGGCATCGATAGCGTCGAGGCGGCGGATGACACCACGCTGGTGGTCACGCTCGCGGCCCCGAACGGATCGTTCCTGTTCAACATGGCCTGGGGCGACGCCGTGATGGTTGCGCCCGAAAGCGCCGACACGCTGGAAACCAATCCGATCGGCACCGGCCCCTTCGCGTTCTCCGAATGGGTGCAGGGCGACCGTGTGGAGCTGACCCGTTACGACGGATACTGGGGCGACCCGGTGTCGCTTGAGGCGGCAACCTTCCGCTTCATCTCGGACCCCAACGCCGCCTTTGCCGCGATGATGGCGGGCGATGTCGATGCCTTCCCCAATTTCCCCGCACCCGAAACGCTGGCCCAGTTCGAGGCCGACCCGCGCTTTACCGTGATCGTCGGCTCGACCGAGGGTGAGACCATCCTGTCGACCAATAATCAGGCCGAATACCTCTCCGATGTGCGCGTGCGTCAGGCCATCGCCCAGGCGATCAACCGCCAGGATATCATCGACGGGGCCATGTTCGGCTATGGCACCCCCATCGGCAGCCATTTTGCACCACACAACCCAGACTATGTCGACCTGACGGGCTTTGCGCCCTACGACCCCGATGCCGCCCGCGCCCTGTTGGCCGAGGCCGGGGCCGAGGGCATCACCCTGCGCCTGATGTTGCCGCCGCCCTCCGCGATTATGACCTGACCATCGTCAGCCATACCGAACCGATGGATATCGGCATCTATGCGCGCGAAGATTACTATTTCCAGTATCAGAACCCTGATTTCAACGCGCTGATGGAAACGCTGACCGCAACCACCGACCCCGCCGCGCGTTCGGAATTGCTGGCTCAGGCGCAACAGATGATCGCGGCCGATTACGTCAATGGCTTCCTTTTTCAGCTGGCAAAAACCGGCGTCGCCAATGCCGATATCGAAGGCCTGTGGGCAAACTCGCCCACTCAGGCCAACGATCTGACCGGCGTGCGCTGGACGGATTGATCCGGGTAAGGACGAATTGGCAAGCGCCCCGCAACTTTGTTTGCGGGGCGCTTTAAATTATTTGAAGTGCAGGCTCAAATTCCGGGTGCAGCGCCCGTGGCCCCTGCGGGAGCCTCCGGCGGGGATTTTTGATTCGCAAAGAAGCCAAATTTTACGAAAATTTTCATCTTCTTTGTGAAAACACTCCGGGGAGCGCGAGGGGCTGGCCCCTCGCTGATATCCGCGCAAACCGCCCCTCAAGGCCAACGAACCACCACGTGCAGCGCAGCCATGGCAATGCGGCCCGCGGAGGGCTCCCGGATGGGGGCCTGACGGGGGCCGCCGCGCGTTGCCCGATCCTTCGGGTCAGCCCACGATGTTGAATTCCGGGCCGTAAGGGTAGCCGGTGATGTTCTCATTGCCGTCTTCGGTGATGATCAGGATGTCATGTTCACGGTAGCCGCCCGCCCCCGGCTGGCCTTCCGGGATCGTCAGCATCGGTTCCATCGAGATCACCATGCCGGGCTCCAGCACCGTGTCGATATCCTCACGCAGTTCCAGCCCCGCTTCGCGCCCATAGTAATGCGACAGCACGCCGAAAGAATGGCCATAGCCAAAGGTGCGGTATTGCAGAAGCTGGCGTTCCTCGAAGAATGCGTTGATCTTATGGGTCACCTCGGCACAGCTTGCTCCGGGCTTCAGCAGGCTCATGCCGTATTCATGCGCGGCAACGTTGGCCTGCCAGATCTTCAGCGATGTGGCATCGACCTCCTGCACGAACATGGTGCGCTCCAGCGCGGTGTAATAGCCTGAAATCATGGGAAACGTGTTGAGGCTCAGGATGTCGCCACGCTGCAATGCGCGTGCGGTGACGGGGTTATGCGCCCCATCGGTATTCAACCCCGACTGGAACCACACCCAGGTGTCGCGATATTCGGCATCGGGAAAGCGGCGGGCAATCTCCAGTTCCATCGCATCGCGGCCGGCCATCGCCACATCAATCTCGCGCGCGCCCGCTTTCACGGCGTCGCGGATCGCATAGCCACCGATATCGGCGGTGTTGGCCCCGGCGCGGATCAGGTCCAGTTCAGTCGAGCTTTTGCGCATCCTCTGCTCCATCGTCATCGGCGCGATATCCGTCACGGATGCGGGGGCCATGAAGGCGCGCATCTTCTGCTCCTGAAGCATGCTCAGGTGATCGCCCTCGACGCCCACGGCCCGGCCGGTGCCCGCAACATGGACAATCGCGCGCCAGTAATTGTCGCGCGCCCAATCGGTATAGGTGATGTTGTCGGTCGCCCCGCGCCGCCACGGTTGCCCGGCATCAATGCCAGCCGAGATCGTCACCGCCTCTGACGCCGTCACAACCAGAGCATAGGGCCGCCCGAAGGCGCAGTAGAGAAAGCCGGAATAATAGGCGATATTGTGCATCGAGGTCAGCACCACGGCCTCAACCCCATGCGCGTCCATGATGGATCGCAGACCCATCAGACGGGCATCATATTCGGATTGCGCAAATTGCAGCGCTGGCTTGTCGCCATTGTGAAGACGGTAAAACTCTGGGCGCGTATGTGTCATCGCGGACCCTCCTTTGCAGAAAGGCCCCGGCGTTCAGGGCGGATGTTGCGGCAGGAAACCGGCCCTGCCGGGGGCGACGCCATCGCCCCGGTACCGATACGCTCTTTGCCGCAAAAAAAGTGGTCTGGCAATCACCCTGTTCCCGCCAGGTTCCGCAATACCAGCCAGATCGCGCCGAACGAGGTGGCCAGCGCCACATTGCCGAAGAAATACGTGCAGAGCGGGTTCAGAACCGCCAGCAGCGCAAAGCCCAACCGCCAGTCCCGTGATGTGCGCAGATGCCAGATATTCAGCGCCAGCATGATCACCGCCGCAGACAGCACGACCAGCAGCGCCAGCGCGCCCTGAAACCCAAGCGCCCGAAGCGACAACACCACGGCCCAAGGCAGGCCGGCATTAATCGCCAAAAACCGCAGCCAAACCGGCCACCTCATCATCGCCCGCATCCCTTTTGTTGCACTAGACGCTGGTCTTTTCGGGCGGGCAAAGTCAACAAGCCTCTGGTCCTCGCCATGGCGGGCGTCTACCGTCCGCGCCATGCTGCGTTTCCTCCTCGGTCGCCTTCTCTCGCTCGGCCTTAGCCTGATTGCCGCAAGCCTTGCCATCTTCGTGGTGATCGAGGTTGTGCCGGGTGATCCGGCGGCGTTCATGTTGGGGCTTAACGCGAACGAGGAAACCGTGCTGGCGTTGCAACAGGAACTGGGCCTGACCGGATCGAAGGCGGCCCGGTATGTGGCTTGGGTTACCGGCCTCGTGCAGGGCGATTTCGGCACCTCCTACACCTACCGCGTGCCGGTGTCGGACCTTATTCTGCAACGGCTCTGGGTCTCCTTGCCGCTGGCCGCATTCGCGTTGATCCTGTCCACCGCGATTGCCTTTCCCATCGGCCTGATTGCCGCGTCGCGCCGCGGCTCGGCCGCCGATTTCTCGATCATGGGCGGCACGCAACTCGGCATCGCGATTCCGAATTTCTGGTTTGCCATGCTGCTGGTGCTGGTCTTCGCGGTCAAACTGCGCTGGTTCAACGCGGGTGGATTTCCGGGGTGGGAGGAGCCGCTGCTGGCGCTGAAATCCCTGCTGTTGCCTGCCGTGGCGCTGGCCCTGCCGCAGGCCGCCATTCTGGCCCGCGTAATGCGCTCGGCGCTGATCGAGACGATGGGACAGGATTACATCCGCACGGCGCGCGCCAAGGGGCTGACACGCCGTCAGGTCACGCTGCGCCACGCGCTCAGAAACGCGCTCATTCCGGTGCTGACGATCATCGGGTTGCAGTTTTCCTTTCTGCTGGCCGGGGCGATCATCATCGAAAACGTGTTCTTTCTGCCCGGTCTTGGGCGGTTGATTTTCCAGGGCATCACACAGCGCGATCTTGTGGTGGTGGAATCGGTGACGATGTTGCTGGTCTTCGCCGTCATTTTGGTGACCTTTCTGGTCGATATCGCCTATGCGCTGGCCGATCCAAGATTGCGGAGGCGGGGATGAGGCGACTGCCCGCATCTCTTGTCATCGGCGCGGTGCTGACGCTGTTTTTCGTGGTGGTTGCGCTGCTCAGCCTCGGCTGGACGCCGCATGACGTGGAAGACCTGGTGATTGCGGAGCGTTTGCGCCCGGCCGGGCCTGATTTCTGGTTGGGAACCGATCAGTTCGGGCGCGATTTGCTCTCCATGCTGATGGTGGGCGCGCGGGTCTCCATCGCGGTGGCGCTGGTTGCGGTTGGCATCGGGGTGGCTATCGGCGTGCCGCTTGGTCTGGCCGCTGCGGCCACGCGCGGCAGCCTCTTTGATGAGGTCATCATGCGCGGCAATGACCTGATCTTTGCCTTCCCCTCGCTTGTCATCGCCATCCTGATCACCGCCGTGTTCGGCCCCTCAGCCTTCAACGCGATTCTGGCCATCGGTATTTTCAACATCCCCGTTTTCGCCCGCGTGGCGCGGGGCGGCGCGCTCAGCCTCTGGACGCTGGATTACGTTCTGGCCGCGCGGGTGGCGGGCAAGGGCCGCGCCCGGATCAGCCTTGAGCATATCCTGCCCAATATCTCCAGCCTTCTGATCGTGCAGGCCACGATCCAGTTCTCGCTTGGTATTCTGGCCGAGGCGGCGCTCAGCTATATCGGCCTCTCGGTGCAGCCGCCCACGCCCAGTTGGGGCCGGATGCTGGCCGATGCGCAGACGATGATCTACACGCACCCGATGCTGGCGGTGCTGCCGGGGTTGGCCATCGTGTTTATGGTGCTTGGCCTCAACCTGATGGGCGACGGGTTGCGCGACATGCTGGATCCGCGCCTGCGCCGGGTGCGCGCATGATCGGGATCGACCGGCTGTCGCTGACCATTCACGGGGCCCCGATCCTGCGCGAGGTGTCGTTTGACATGCGCGAGGGCGAGGTTTTCGGCCTTGTGGGCGAAAGCGGCTCGGGCAAGTCGATGACGGCGCTCTCGCTGATGCGGCTCTTGCCTGACGGATCCGAGGCAACCGGCGCGGCGCGGTTGGATGGGCACGATCTGCTGCAACTTTCCGAGGATCGGATGTGTGCCCTGCGCGGCAATGAAATCGGCATGATCTTTCAGGAGCCGATGACCGCCCTGAACCCGGTGCGCACCATCGGTGATCAGGTGGCCGAAACGCTGCGCGTCCATGGTGCGGCGGGG
>CAXBGQ010000175.1:0-6768 GCA_963975135.1 uncultured Nioella sp.
TCGCGTGGAAATGCGCCGGCACGAAATAGGTGTTGTGCACGAAATCGCTGTCGGTTGCGATCTGGGCATTCACATAGGCCGTCACGCCGCCGACCATCAGGAAGAAGATCGAGGCAACCATGAACTTGAACGGGATCGCGCGCCGCGCCGCCTCCGGGATCGGATCGGACCACAGGGTCGCAATCCAGTTGAACACGTGCAGCGTGGACGGGATGAAGATCGCCAGTGTCAGGATCTGCGTCGTGCGTTGCAACCATCCGCTGACATTCTCGGCCGGCTGGAAATGGTGGGGATACACGATGAAACCCAGCACGGTCAGCAGCACGAAAGCCGTCACAGCCGACCAGTAGCTCCAGATCGGACGCCCCAGGAATCGCGGCAGCAACGTGTAAAGCGCGGCCACGGCAGGCATCAGCGGCAGATAGACGGCCGGGTGGCCATAGAACCAGAACATGTACATGAAGGTGATGACGTCACCGCCGCGCGACGGATCATAAAGCGCGGTGATACCGGCCCAATCGGTATACATGATGATGCCGACGAGACCCAGCATCGGGGTCGAACCAACCAGAAGGATCCCTTCCGAAAGAGCGCCCCAGCCCATCAATGGCAGCTTTTTCCAGCCGATGCGGCGCGCCGCATCCCAGCCGTTCTTGAACAGAACCGCGCCGGCGATGAATTCCGAGATCGCCACCAGGACAATCGCGATATACCCCATCCAGATCAGCTCGCCACCGACGCGCAGGGCCATGGGCGGGTAGAAGGTCCAGGTAAAGTCAGGCCGTGAAATCACCAGCAGCACCGCCGCGATGATCAGCAGCCACCAGCTCCACTGTGCGCCACGCGCCCAGAGCAGCTGTTCGGTGCCCAGTATCTTTGGGATCATGTAATACATGATCGACACGACGAACGGGATGATGAAGCCAAAGACCATGAACATGCCGTGCAGGGTCATCAGCGACATATAGGGCCGTGCGTCGAAAAACTGGATATCGGGCAGGGCCAGTTCGGTTCTGAACAGGATGGCCATCAGCCCGCCCAGGCCTAGCATCACGATCGAGGTGAGCATCCCCTTGATGGCGATGTGCCGGTAGTCATGTGAAAAGAGAAGCGTCGACAGGGTCATCTTACCGATGATGTCCACGGCCTCCCAATGGGGTTTGCCCCCCATGCGTTCTGCATCATGTACGCTTGCCATGGTGCGGTTTCCTTCCGTTTATATTTGTTTATGTCCGCGCGGGCCTGATCAGGCCTCAGCCGCGTCCTCATCACCTTCGACGACCAGCCATGCCTTCATCTGCGAATGTCCGACACCGCAGTAGTTGAGGCACTGGATCAGATAGCGGCCAGGCTCTTCGGGCGCGCGGATCCAGACATCGCGTTCGGCCCCAGGCTCGAACTCGGCCGTGATACCGGCTGCGGGAATGTTGAAGCCGTGGATGACGTCATTGGCAAAAAGGCTGAACAACACGCGTTCTCCCGGCTGTACCACAGCCGCGTTGCGTGAAATCTCATCCTCTTCGTTGATAAAGGCAAAGCCCCATTGAAAGGCCAGAACCCGGATCACCTGGTCGAAATTGCTGTTCTCCGGGTCATACCCGGTTTCCAGAACACCTTCTTCTTCCAGCGGAGCCTGATAGGCCTCGTAGATTTCGGCGCTACGGCTGTCGCCATACCAGACCATCACCAGGAGCAGGCCGATGAAGAGAAACTCCATCGAATAGGGCAGTCGCCAGCGTGTCGGCAAAAAGAGCGCCGCGAAGAGCGCCGCGATGCCGAACCCCAGCACCACGAATACGATTATCATCATTGTAGACTGGTATCCGGCCAGCCCGAGTGCGTTTTCCATTCCAGATTTTCCCCTTTTGAAACGAACTTCTTATGTCGCGCCACAGCGCAACCGCGAACGGTGTTTCAGAGGATCGGAGGTTGCAGTATCGGGTCCGCAACAAGCCCGGATCGCAGAACCGCGCTACGCGAAAAGACGGCCGGCACAGCGTTGGTGCAGGCGGCGGGAACGATTGACACATCTGTCACGGTAACCAGGCCGCAATGGACTGTCCCCGTGCCCATATTCAGACAAACGTTAATCATCGGACACCCGGCCTGTTGGGTGGGTATCTCTTCACCGGCATCGCAGGAAGCGCCGGACAGATCGGAAATTGCTACGGTACCGGGCCGACACTCTTGCGACAGGTCCAGCCGTGCCCGGGTGACGGCGTCGGAATCCATAGCCATGGCGAACCGCGCCGAGGCACCGATCATGCTCGTCACAACGAGCACCAGCAAACATGCTGTGCGAAGCAAAAGCTTCATACGTTCCGTGACCGCGCTGATGGTATCGTCCTCCCGTTGCGTGAATCGTTAGCACAGGAAATTTTGGGATTCAATATGTTGGGATTGGATAATTATCTTGCGGCAAGCGGCGCGCCGTGCCAGTCGCGGGCGAAATACACGAGGTCCGCGCCGCAATAAAAGAAGGTAAAAAAAGGGTCTTGAACCTCTAGTTACTGAAGCTCTTATGTTGCGTTTGAGATTTGCGAAAGGACATGGAATTGGCTCAGGATCACGCTCACAAACATGAAGAAACCGCCTGCTGCGGCGCGGATTCGAATGCATATGTGCCGGCATCTCCGCCGCCGGATTCCGGCCAGAGTTTTCGCGTCAACGGGCTCGATTGTGCGGAAGAGGTCGCGATTCTGAGCCGCGTTCTGGGCCCCGAGCTTGGCGGCAGCGACCATCTTGCCTTCGATGTTTTGAATGGCCGGATGACAATTCTCGATGGCGCAAAGCCATTGAGCCCCGAAAAGGTCATCAGGATCATCGGCTCGACCGGAATGACGGCCAAACTCTGGGATGCAGAGACGGTCGAGGGTGATAAAGCCGCCCATTTTGCCCGCCAGCGGCTGTTTACCGGTCTCAGCGGCGGGCTCTGGGCGGCCGGTTTTCTTTACCATGCTGCTGAAAGTGGCGTCTCGGGGGCCTTGCGGCTTTTTGCCGGTCATGGCGAAGCGGCGATGCCGCCGGTCGAGGCCGCGTTGTTCTTGTTGGCAATTGTCTTTGGGGCCTGGCTGGTTGCGCCAAAGGCGTGGTCGGCGGCGCGCAGGCTGTCACCGGACATGAACCTGCTTATGATTGTCGCCGTGACGGGCGCGATCGGGCTTGGGGAGTTCTTCGAAGCCGCGACGGTCGCATTCTTCTTTGCCTTGTCGCTGACCCTGGAATCCTGGAGCGTCGGACGCGCCCGCAACGCTGTCGCGGCGCTGCTGGATCTGGCGCCACCGACGGCAAGGGTGATCGGCGATGACGAAACCGAATCCGACGTGCCCGCGGCCCAAGTCGCGGTCGGGGATCGTTTCGTTGTGCGTGGTGGCGACCGGATTGCGCTCGATGGTGAGGTGATTGACGGCCGCGGCGATGTCGATCAGGCCCCGATCACCGGCGAAAGCGCACTGGTCGCAAAGGAGGCCGGAGACGACGTTTATGCCGGAACGATCAATGGCGACGGCACCCTGATTGTCCGGGCGACCAAGGTCGCGGGCGACACGGTGCTGTCGAAAATCATCCGCATGGTGGGCGATGCGCAGTCGCGGCGCGCCGAGGTTGAACAATGGGTCACCAAATTCGCCCGCATCTACACGCCCATCGTGATGGTTCTGGCCATTCTGATCGCCACCGTGCCACCGTTGGTGTTCGCGGGCGCGTGGAGTTACTGGATCTACAACGCGCTGGTTCTGCTGGTGATTGCCTGCCCCTGCGCTCTGGTGATCTCAACGCCTGTGTCGATTGTGGCCGCGTTGGCATCCTCGGCGCGCAATGGCGTGTTGATCAAGGGCGGGGCCTATATTGAGGCTCCGTCACGGGTGACCGCGCTGGCAATGGACAAGACCGGCACCATCACCATGGGCGAACCGGAGGTCGCGAGCCTGCATCCGCTTGGCGGCGCGAGCCAGCAGGATCTGCTGAGCGCGGCGGTGGCGCTTGAGGCGCGATCCTCACACCCTCTGGCGCGGGCCATTTTGGCGCGTGGCGCGCAAGACGGATTGAACCAGGCGGCAACGGATACCAGGACAGTGCCGGGCCGGGGGGTTGAAGGATCGTGGCAGGGGCAGCCGGTCTGGCTTGGCTCTGACCGGTTCGCATCCGAAAAAGGCCAGGCGGACGCCATCCCCCGCGATCTTCTGGAACGGATCGAAGGGGCGGGCAGCACGCTGGTCGCGGTCGGATCGGGCGCGCGTTTGCTTGGCCTGATCGAGCTGCGCGACCGTATCCGCCCCGACGCCCGGGGTATCGTTGCACGGCTGCATGCGCAGGGCGTGAAAACCATCGTCATGCTGACCGGCGACAACGACCGCACCGCCCGCACTGTCGCCGCCGAAGTCGGTATCGATGAGGTCCGCGCAGAGCTGTTGCCCGAGGACAAGGTGACCGCGATCGAGGATCTGGTGGCCCGCCATGACGTCGTGGCCATGATCGGCGACGGCGTGAATGACGCGCCCGCCATGGCCCGGGCGCATTTCGCCATTGCCATGGGGGCCGTCGGATCGGATGCGGCCATCGAGACCGCCGATATCGCGTTGATGACGGATGATATCGGAAAAGTGCCATGGCTGATTGCGCATTCCCGCCGGACGATGGGCATCATCCATCAGAATATCGGCCTGTCGCTTGCCACCAAGGCCGTGTTCGTCGGGCTCACCGCCTTTGGTTTGGCAAGCATGTGGGGGGCCATTGCCGCCGATGTCGGGGTGTCGCTGCTTGTGGTGGCAAACGCGCTGCGGCTGTTGCGCGCAAAGACCGATCACAAAGGGATGAGCCGCGGCAATAAAGCGGGCGAGGGGCGGGCGGCACCGGACCACCGGCCTACCCAGAACCCGGCGAAGGGGGCGGTGAATTGAGATTTCTGAACCGCCTGGAGGCCATCATCCGATCCGTGGGTGTGGTCACCGCCTGGGCGACGGTGATCCCCATCGCCTTTTTTGCCGGCCTCCAGATGCTGGACCGCAAGCTGGGTCTCGGCGTGTCCTACATCCTGCCCAATCTTTCCACCTCCCTATTGTTCATCCTGATATTCATGACGCTCGGCTTTACCTACCTGCGCGACGGCCATGTCCGGGTCGACGTGTTTCGACGCAAATGGACACCCAGAACACTGGCCCGGATCGAGATCATCGGCTGCCTGATCGTGCTGCTGCCGCTGTCAGCGATCCTTGTCTATTACGGCTGGGACGGGTTGATGCGAACCACCAGATACGCCGAAACCGACATCTGGGCCCGGCGCATCGCTGCGTTTGTGGGCCCTGCTTTGCTGGGTCTCGCGGGCGTGATCGTCATCGCGCGGAATGTCTCGTTTCTGCGCGGACGGCGCGCCGATATGGCACCGAATTCACAAGAAGACCTGCTCCATGATGAATGAAATACTGACCGTCGCCATGCTGGCGTTGTTGGCTCTGGGGGTGTTCAGCGGCTTTCCCGTTGCCCTGGTGATGACCACAGTAGGGTTTTTGGCTTTTTCGGCCGCTGTTTTCATCGGAGAGACGGATTTCGGTCATCTCGGTCTGATTTATCTGCGGGTGCGCGGGGTTTTGACCAATGAAAGCGTTCAATTCACCAGCGTGCCGCTTTTGATATTTCTGGGTCTGGTGCTGAATGCCAGCGGTATTGCCTCGACCTTGTTTCGTGCCCTCGACCAACTGCTGAAGTTCCTGCCGGGTCGCTATGCCATCGCCACGCTGCTCATCGGCCTGATCCTGGCCCCGGCCGCCGGGGTGATCGGGGCATCCGTTGTGACGGTCGCTTTGGTGGCCTATGGGCCGATGCTGCGCTCGGGCTACCCGGCCTCCGCGGCGGGGGCGGCGGTTGCGGCGTCGGGTGCGCTTGGTGTTGTGTTCCCGCCGGCGATCCTGCTGTTCTTTGTCTCCGGCGTGCTGCAACTGCGGATATCTCTGATGTATGCGGCGCTGGTGGTGCCGGTTCTGCTGCTGGTTTTCCTGTTCGCGGTGTATTTTGCGATTACGCAGCGCTCTCGTGTTGAGGTTTCAGAGCCGGATCAGGAAAACCTGACGCTGCGCGATGTGGTTTCGGTGATCGTTGCCATTTCGGTCATCGCCGCGATTCCGCTCAGCATCGTGGGCGGCATCGCCACCTTGTCCGAGGCGGCGTTTCGCGGGCGTATGAGTTTCGGCCTGTTGAACAGGACATTCGTCCGGACGGCCTCGATGACATCGATGGTGTTCTTTATCGTTGTCGGGGCGACCATCTTTTCGCTTGGCTTCAATCTGCTGGACGGCCCCAACGTTCTGTTCCTGTGGATCGACAGCTTTGACCTGGGCCGATGGGCCACGCTGGCGCTGTTGCTTGGTGTCATTCTTATTCTGGGCTTCGTGTTCGACTGGATCGAGATCCTTCTGGTTTTCCTTCCGATCCTGCTGCCCGTCTTCAACCAGTTGGATTTTGCCGATCATGTCGGCTCGGTCTACTTCGCCAATGTCTGGCTTGCCGGGCTGATCGCGCTGGCCTTGCAGACCTCGTTTCTGACGCCGCCCTTTGGCTATGCCCTGTTTTTTTCAAAGATGGCCGCGCCGCCGGGTGTGAACCTTGCGGATATCTACCGCGGTGCCGGTCCGCTGGTGGCGATCGAGGTGCTGTTGATCGCGGTGCTGGCAACATGGCCAAAGCTCATTACATGGCTGCCGGAACTTGTGCTTGCCCGCTCTGATATGCCGCTTGTGAACTGATCCGAGCCGCCGCCCCGACCGCTGGCAGAGA
>CAXBGQ010000176.1:0-6739 GCA_963975135.1 uncultured Nioella sp.
CGCGCGCCTCTGCCCGCAATGGGGCCGTGGCATTCCAGTCAAGATAGCTTCGCATCGCCGCCTTCTTTGTGCTTCAAATATCCCCGCCCCTTGCCCGGCAGGCGGTGCACACCGCCGTAAGGCGAGGCATCCGACCCGTCACCGCGCCCCGACCTCAAATGCTTCGGGCTCACCCCGCCGCGCGCGCCAGGAAACGTCTTGCCGCCCCCGGCGGCACCGCTGGATTGGACCACATCACTCCTCATCCACGACATGCAGGATATTGGGCACCGCGGGGCATGGCATCAGATCGTTCTGCACCACATCCGACAGCCGCGCCTGGTGCAGGAACACATAGACATGCGCGCTCAACCCCTCCCACAATCGGTTGGTCATGCTCTGCGCCCGGCTGCCCGACGCCCCGCCCGAGGCCCCGGCCCCGGTATGCAGCGCATTCACCGTCTCATCGACCGCCGCCAGCACATCGGCCACCCGAATATCCGAGGGCACCCGGGCCAACCGGTAGCCGCCACCCGGGCCACGCACCGACTCCACCAATTCGGCCCGGCGCAGCTTGACGAAAAGCTGCTCCAGATAGGGCAGCGATATGTCCTGCCGCTTCGAAATATCCGATAGCGACGACAGCGCGCCGGGGTCTTGCAATGCAAGATCGGCCAGAGCCACCATCGCATAGCGGCCTTTCGTACTCAATTTCATCGGATTTCTCCCGCTGCCGCCCGCACCAGACCGCGCATAAGATTGACCTTTCCCGGCAGGAGGCTTAACTGCGATCAACCCGGCCCGTCAGACCGGAGCAATATTGGAACCATTCTAGGTTGTGCGACCCGGCCCGTCAATCGCGCCGCGCAGCCAAATGATGGCAGTGAATACGAGGACTGCAAGATGCCCGAGGTGATTTTCCCAGGCCCGGAAGGCCGGCTGGAAGGCCGCTACCACCCGCAAAAAGCCAAAGACGCGCCGATTGCCATCATCCTGCACCCACATCCGCAGTTTGGCGGCACGATGAACAATCGCGTGGTCTACAACCTGCATTACGCCTTTCACGACATGGGGTTCACCGTGTTGCGGTTCAATTTCCGCGGCGTCGGCCGCAGCCAGGGCGAATATGATCAGGGCATCGGCGAGCTTTCGGATGCCGCCTCGGCGCTCGATTACCTGCAATCGATGAACCAGAACTCGAAACATTGTTGGGTCGCGGGCTTTTCCTTTGGGGCCTGGATCGGCATGCAGCTTTTGATGCGTCGCCCCGAGATCACCGGCTTCATCTCGGTCAGCCCGCCCGCCAACATGTATGATTTCAGCTTTCTCGCCCCCTGCCCGGCCTCGGGCCTGGTGATCAACGGCTCTGCCGACCGGGTCGCCAAGCCGCAGGATACCCGCATCCTGGTCGACAAGCTGCATGAACAAAAGGGCATCACCATCACCCATCAGGAGATGGAAGGTGCCGGGCATTTCTTTGAAGACCCGTTCATGGATCCGATGATCGACAGCGTGCAGGGCTATGTCCGGCGCCGCCTGACCGAAACCACCCGCTGAGAGGCACCATGGATTTCGTGACCCAACTGGCCGATGAACTGGCCAAAGACGCACTCAAGGCCGAGGCGGAACTGGATGATGACCGCCTGATCGACCAGCTATCCAACACCCTGCGCGCCTCAAGCCAGACCTTGCAGGAGGCGTTCATGACCTCCGTGCGTATCCGCCGTTCCGAAGTGGCAGGCCGAAAATGGCTGGCCGCGCGGATTGCCAAAGCCAAGGCAGAGTAAACGCCAGGCTGGCGATACATTTGCCGGCACAGCAATTCCCGAGCCCTTTGCAACCGCGACAGCACGTCGCCGGTATACAATCGCATACCATCTTTCCAGAGACCGCGATTTACGCTAGAGACACGCCCAGACACGTGATTCACATGCAATAGCCGAGGGGCAGATATGACCAAGATCAAGGTAGCCAACCCGATCGTCGAAATGGACGGCGATGAGATGACCCGCATCATCTGGCAGTTCATCAAGGACAAGCTGATCCTGCCTTATCTCGATATCGACCTGCTCTATTACGATCTGGGCATCGAGGAACGCGACCGCACCAATGACCAGATCACCATCGATTCCGCCGAAAAGACCAAAGAGGTCGGCGTCGCGGTGAAATGCGCCACGATCACGCCCGACGAGGCCCGCGTCGAAGAGTTTGGCCTGAAACAGATGTGGCGCAGCCCCAACGGCACCATCCGCAACATCCTGGGCGGCGTCGTGTTCCGCCAGCCGATCATCTGCTCGAATGTGCCGCGCTTGGTGCCTGGCTGGACGCAGCCCATCGTGATTGGCCGTCACGCCTATGGCGATCAGTATCGCGCCACGGATATGAAATTTCCCGGCCCCGGCACGCTGACGATGAAATTCGTCGGCGAAGACGGCACGGTGGATGAACGCGAAGTCTTCAAGGCCCCGTCCTCGGGCGTCTTCATGGGCATGTATAACCTCGACGATTCGATCCGCGATTTCGCGCGGGCCAGCATGAATTACGGCCTCAACCTTGGCTGGCCGGTGTATCTGTCGACCAAGAACACCATCCTCAAGCAATATGACGGCCGGTTCCTGGAGCTGTTCCAGGAAGTGTTCGACGCCGAGTTTGCGCAGAAATTCGAGGATGCCGGCATCACTTACGAACACCGCCTGATCGACGACATGGTCGCCTGCGCGATGAAGTGGAATGGTGGCTTCGTCTGGGCCTGCAAGAACTATGACGGTGATGTGCAATCCGACACTGTGGCGCAGGGTTTCGGCTCGCTCGGGTTGATGACCAGCCAGCTGATGACCCCCGATGGCAAGATCGTCGAGGCCGAGGCCGCCCACGGCACGGTCACCCGCCACTATCGCCAGCATCAGGCCGGTCAGGAGACCTCGACCAACTCCATCGCCTCGATCTTTGCCTGGACCGGTGGCCTCAAGCACCGCGCCAAGCTGGATGACAACGCGGCCCTGATGAACTTTGCCGAGACGCTGGAAAAGGTCATCGTGGATACCGTGGAAGCGGGCTCCATGACCAAGGATCTGGCGCTCTTGGTCGGTCCGGATCAAAAATGGCTGACCACCATGGGTTTCCTCGAAAAGATCGAGCAGAACCTGAACGCCGCATTGGCGGGCTAAGGGCCTGAAAACCCTTGAAAAGAAGGCCGGTCTCCGTATGGGGGCCGGTCTTTTTCGTGGCTGCATCGGGTGCCTGCCCGCCGGCATGATCCGATAGGCCGCAATCCGGGTTGACGACCTGCCCAAAAACACCCCAGACAGCGACCTATGACCCTGCTCGACCCACCCCCATCCCCCGACCATTCCCTGTTCGAAGACATCACCGGTCTCATTGCGGGCACCGCGTTGATGGCATTGACCGTGCAGCTTTTGCAGGCGGGCGGGCTTTTCACCGGCCAGATCGCGGGGCTGTCTCTGGTCTTGTCCTATGCCGGTCTGGGCAGCTTCGCGGTGGTGTTCTTTCTGCTCAACCTGCCGTTTTACTGGCTGGCCATGGCCCGCATGGGCGCGCGCTTCACGCTCAAGACCTTTGCCGCCGTGGCCCTGCTATCGGTGCAGGCCGCCCTCTTGCCGCGCGTTCTGGAGATCTCGTATCTGCATCCGCTGGCGGCGGCGGGTCTGGCGGGTATCACCGGCGGCTCGGGGCTTCTGATCCTGTTCCGCCATGGCGCGACGCTTGGCGGCATCGGGATCGTCGCGGTCTATTTGCAGGATACGCGCGGCATCAAGGCGGGCCATGTGCAGCTGGCCTTTGATGCCTGTGTTTTCACGCTGGCGCTGGTGCTGTTCGATTGGCCCGTGGTCGCGGCCTCGGCGTTTGGCGCGGCCATCGTCAATCTGGTGATCACCCTCAATCACCGCCGCGACCGGTATGTGGCGCGTTGAACACCTGAATTCAACTGCCGCGATTATGGATACGCGCATAGAGCCGGGTCACGATACGGCTGGCCGTCTTTTCGAACAGGAACGGCAAAACCGCATGCACCGCCGTGGCACCCGCCGCAACGAATAACCAGAACGCGAAGGTGGTCGGTAACCAGACGGGCGATCATGGCAGCTCTCCTTTGCGCAACCGGATGATCGGCGATCTGGATTACCTGATCCATGTCCGTGTTGCCGATTGCGACGGGCTCTATCAGCGTCTCACCACGCGGGTCGAGATCGACGATATCTCCGCCAGTTTCGTGAGGGAAGAGATCAGGGAAACCACCGCGCTGCCGCTTTAGAGGGTCGGCCCCATGGTTTTCAGGATCGGGTGGCCCGCCCCCGTGGGCGCAGCGATAAGGCGCGGGCCGCCGATCATCGTCGCTTTGGCAGGCACCCCACCGCGCCCCCTGCGCCGCCGCGCATGCGCATTCGTGCGCCTTAATGTGCGCTCTTGCACAATCAATGTGCAGATCACCTTCGCGTGATCTTCCGCGCAGGGCTTGATTTGCGATCCGTCACCCAGAAGACTGATCGGCATGGTTTTTTGCAGAAAAGGAATTCCGACGATGAAGAAGATTTACATGGGCCTCGTGGCGGCGGCACTTGCCTTGCCGTTCGGGACGGCCGCGTTTTCAGACTCTGACAACCCCTACGCAGCCCATCTTGCGGCGCGCCAGGGGCAGATGCGTATCCAGGCTTTCAATATCGGCGTTCTGGTCAGAATGGCGCGCGGCGAAGCCGAATATGACGCCGCCGCGGCCCAGACAGCCGCCAGCAACCTGGCCGCGATCTCGCAGATGGACGGGCGCGCCTATTGGCCGGAGGGCTCGGATAACGCGGCCCTTGGCGATGCCACCCGCGCGCTGCCCGCGATCTGGCAGGACATGGCCGGGTTTGGCGGGGCCTGGGGCGCGTTCGCCACGGCGGCAACAGGCATGGATGCGGTGGCCGGAGACGGGCTTGCGGCGCTGCAAGGTGCAATCGGGCCGCTCGGGCAATCCTGCGCGGCCTGTCATCGGACCTATCAGCAATCCAACAACTGACGCGACCGGGTTGAGAGCCTGAACAAGGGACGCGGGGGCCGCAACCTCGCGCAGTTGGCTCTTGCCGATGCAAAGGAGGCCGCCCATGCGCAATTTCCTCCGTCTTATCCTTGGGGTGATTCTCCTGGGCGGCATCACCGGCTGGAGTGTAACCACGCCGCGCCCCCTCACGGGCGCGGATGTGCCGGCGCGCGCGGGCAATCCGGTGAACGGCGAGACCGTGTTCTGGGCGGCGGGTTGTGCCGCCTGCCACTCCGCCCCCGAGGCCGAGGGCGAAGCGCGGCTTATCCTGGCGGGCGGGCGCGCTTTCGCCTCTGATTTCGGCACGTTTTACGCCCCCAATATCAGCCCCGACTTTGCCCAGGGCATCGGCGGCTGGCGCGAACGCGATTTCCTGAACGCGGTGATGCGCGGCGTGTCGCCCGAAGGGCAACATTACTACCCGGCCTTTCCCTATGGCAGCTACGGGCGCGCCAGCGTCGAGGATATTCAGGATCTCTGGGCATTCCTGCAGACCCTGCCCGCCGATGCCACACCCTCACGCGCCCATGATGTCGGGTTTCCGTTCTCGATCCGGCGCGCGCTAGGAGCCTGGAAACGATTGTATCAGGACGACGATTGGGTGATGGCAGGCGATCTGGAACCTGAACTGGACCGCGGCCGCTATCTGGTCGAGGCGCTTGGCCATTGCACCGAATGCCACACCGCGCGCAACGCACTTGGCGGGTTGCGGCGCGATCTGTGGCTGATGGGGGCTCCAAACCCGTCGGGCGATGGCCGCATCCCCGATATCACGCCCGCAGGCCTGACCTGGTCGGCGGGCGAGATCACCAATTATCTGCGCGACGGGTTCACGCCAGATTTCGATGTCGTGAGCGGGTCAATGGTCGAGGTGGTGCGCAGCCTGTCCAACCTGCCCGATACCGACCGCGCCGCCATCGCCGCCTATCTGCGCGCGTTGCCCTGAAGCCCGTCCGCCCGGTCCCTAGAGGGTTCAGGGAAAATTTTGTTACCGCTGCCCGTGGCTGGCCATCCGGGCGGCGCGCAGTTTCGCAAAATCATCGCCCGCATGATACGAGGATCGCGTCAGCGGCGTGGCCGAAACCATGTGGAAGCCCTTGTTATAGGCCGCTTTTTCGTAGGATTTGAATTCCTCAGGCGTCACGAACCGATCAACCGCGTGATGTTTCGGCGTCGGTTGCAGATATTGCCCGATGGTCAGGAAATCGATATCGGCGGCGCGCATGTCCTCCATCACCTGGATGACCGATTGCTTGTCCTCGCCCAGGCCCACCATGATGCCCGATTTGGTGAACATGGTCGGGTCGATCTCCTTCACGCGCTGCAACAGCCGCAGCGAATGGAAATAGCGCGCGCCGGGGCGCACCTCAGGATACAGGCCGGGGACCGTTTCGAGGTTGTGGTTGAAGACATCCGGCTTGGCGGCGACGACGATCTCCAGCACGGCAGGGTCGCAGCGGATGAAGTCGGGGGTCAGGATCTCGATCGTGGTGCCGGGCGACTGGCGGCGGATGGCGCGGATGGTCTGGGCGAAATGCTCGGCCCCGCCATCTTCCACATCGTCCCGGTCGACCGATGTGATCACGACATGGTTCAGCCCCAGTTTCCTGACCGCATCGGCGACGCGGCCCGGTTCGAACACGTCCAGATCCTCGGGCGGCTTGCCGGTGGCGATGTTGCAGAAGGTGCAGGCGCGGGTGCAGACCTCGCCCATGATCATCA
>CAXBGQ010000177.1:0-6721 GCA_963975135.1 uncultured Nioella sp.
CCAGATTTGCGTAATGCGGCGGCTGCAGGAAACCCGGCACCTGGTCTGCCAATACGGACCGGAAGGCAGGCCGCGATTTGATCTTGGCATACCAATCCTTGACGATCGGCGACCGGTTCCAATCCACGTCCGAGATATAATCAAGGCACGACAGATGCGCCGCGGCGGAAAAATCGGCCAATGTTATGCTGTCTCCCGCCAGCCATCGACGATGATCCAGCAGCCAGGCCATGTAATCAATATGGAACTTGATCTTCTGCGCCCCGGTTTTCACCGATTTCCCATCCGGGTACCCGCCGCGCATGATCTTTTTGTTGACCCGCTCATAGACCAGCTTGGAGGTTACTTCCTGGTGGAACTTGTCGTCGAACCAGGAACAAAGCCGCCGAACCTCGGCCCGCGCTTTGGCGTCTTTCGGCATCAGGGCCGGCGTCGGCACGGTTTCCTCAAGATATTCGCAAATCGCCTGGCTTTCGCTCATATGCAGCCCGTCGATCTTGAGAATGGGTACTTTCGCGGCCGGGTTGCGGCGCATGAATTCGTTGGAGGGTTCCCAGTATTTTTCCTCGATCAGCTCGACGTCGATTTTCTTTTCCGCCAGAACCAGGCGGACTTTGCGGCAAAACGGGGAAAGGGCGAAATGGTAAAGACGGGTCATGGCCTGCTCTGATTGACCTTTTGTTGCCTCCTCTTTGCCCGTTCGCCGCGCCAATATCAACGCGCAAAGCACGCATCGCGCCCATCCGCGCCAATCGTTGCCGCCCCTTCGGCGATGCTGCGCGCGCGTCTGAGGGTTGCCGTTGTCGGGCTGGCGGCGGATCGGTCTTGTGGGTTTGGCAGAACGGCGGCAAGCCGGGCGGCCTGCGCCGGGTTCAGATCCGCCGCCGAAATGCCGAAATAATGCTGTGCGGCGGCCTCGGCCCCGAATATGCCTTCGCCAAACTCCACGATGTTGAGATAGACCTCCAACACGCGTGTCTTGGACCAGAGCGCCTCCATCACGGGTGTCATCGCGGCCTCCATCGCCTTGCGCAGCCACGACCGGCCCTGCCACAAAAACGCATTCTTGACCGTTTGCTGGCTGATGGTGGACCCGCCCCGCGACGCCCCCGCCGCGATGGCAAGGCGGATCGCCTCCATATCAAAACCCCAATGCAGGCAAAAATTCGCGTCCTCGGCTGCCACCACGGCCCGCGCCAGATGCGGCGAGATCTCCTGCATCGGACGCCAGACCTGCGTCACGTTTCCCAGCCTGCGGTTTTCGCTGATCATGTAGGGCGTCACCGGCGGAGCGATCACGCCATAAAGCGCGATCCAGCCCGCGATCAGTATCACAACAAGCAAAACACCGCGCATCGCCAGTTTCAGCGCGCGCCGCAACAGCGGCCGCCGTTTTACCCGCTTCTTCTTTCTGACTGCCCGGGCCAAGCGCCCCTCCTGTCTTCTTCTTTGCGAAAATACTCCCGCCGGAGGCGAATCCGGAAGCCCTAAACCGCCCGGACGCCGCAATGATGTGCCACCGTCACCATGCGGGCCGAAAATCCCGCGCACAATTTGCCGCTTGAAGCTGCAAAAAACCGGTGTCAGGCTTGGGCATGGAAAAAACGACTTCTTTCAGAACATGGGGCGAATCCGCCGCCGATCTGGTGGCTGTTGCCGCCGGGCGCGCGCCTGCCGATCTTGTGATCCGCAATGCGCGGCTGGCCAATGTGCAAAGCCGCGAGGTTCTGGAGGGCTGGGACGTGGCCGTGATCGCGGGCCGCTTTGCCTATGTCGGCCCCGATGCCGGGCGTTGCATTGGGGATAAAACGCAGGTGGTTGATGCCGCTGGCCGCTACCTTATCCCCGGCCTTTGCGACGGCCATATGCATATCGAAAGCGGCATGCTGACTCCGGCGGAATTTGCCCGCGCGGTCGCTCCGCACGGCACCACGACGATGTTCACCGATCCGCATGAGATTGCCAATGTGCTGGGCCTGCGCGGCGTGCGCCTGATGCATGACGAGGCGGCGTTGCAGCCGATCAATATCTACACCCAGATGCCCTCCTGCGCGCCATCGGCCCCGGGGCTGGAGACCACGGGGTTCGAAATCAGCGCCGAGGATGTGGCCGAGGCGATGACCTGGCCCGGCATCATCGGCCTGGGTGAGATGATGAACTTTCCCGGCGTCATCAATGGCGATCCCCAGATGTTGGCGGAAATGGCAGCGACCATGGCGGCGGGCAAAACCGTGGGCGGCCATTACGCCAGCCCCGACCGTGGCCCGGCCTTTCATGCCTATGCGGCGGGTGGCCCTGCCGACGATCACGAGGGCACGCGGGAAAGCGATTCCATTGATCGCGCCCGGCAGGGGATGCGGTCGATGATGCGGCTGGGATCGGCCTGGTATGATGTCGAAAGCCAGATCACGGCGGTGACGGAAAAGGGGCTCGATCCGCGCAATTTCATCCTTTGCACCGATGATTGCCATTCCGGCACGCTGGTGAATGACGGCCATATGAACCGGGTGCTGCGCCACGCGATTGAGTGTGGCTGCGACCCGTTGGTGGCGTTGCAGATGTGCACCATCAATACCGCCACGCATTTCGGGCTGGAACGTGATCTCGGCTCCATCGCGCCGGGGCGCCGCGCCGACATGATCCTGACCTCCGATCTCAGCACCCTGCCGATCGAGGCGGTTTATGCGCGCGGTGTGCTGGTCGCGGAGGAGGGCCTGATGCGGGCCGATTGCCCGCATCTGAACTGGCCCGAAGACGCGCGCAAAACCGTGCATCTGGGCAAGACCCTGACCGGGGTGGATTTCGAGATCAAAGCCCCCAAAGGGGCCAATTCCGCCCGCGTCAAGGTGATCGGCGTGGTCGAAAATCAGGCCCCGACCGAGGCGCTGATCGCCGAATTGCCGGTTGTTGACGGATTGGTCGAGGGGCAGGGCGATGTCTGCCAGATCGCTCTGGTCGAACGCCACCGCGCCACCGGCGGTGTGGTCAATGCCTTTGTGTCCGGCTTTGGATACAAGGGACCGATGGCCTTGGCCTCGACCGTGGCCCATGACAGCCATCACATGATCGTGGTTGGCACCGACCGTGACAACATGGCCAGAGCCGCGATGCGGTTGGGGCAGGTGGGCGGCGGCATCACCATCTTCAAGGATGGGGCGGAACTGGCGCTGGTCGAACTGCCCATCGCCGGATTGATGAGCGACGCACACGCCACCGATGTCGCCGCCTCCGCCGACGCCATGGTCGCCGCGATGGCGGCCTGTGGCTGCACGTTGAACAATGCCTATATGCAGCATTCGCTGCTGGCCCTTGTGGTGATTCCGTCGCTGAGGATTTCCGACAAGGGGCTGGTCGATGTCACGACATTCGAACTTACATCGCTGTTCGCAGAGGAGCCTTCATGACAAGGGCCACACGCCAATTGCCCATTCACAGACCGCCCGCGGCGGAGCCACGTATTTTTACCGAAGCCGACAAGGCGGTGGCCTATCTGAATGAGATCTATCGCGAAAGCACCGGTTTCCTGCGGGACAAGTTCGGCGAGGTCGTGGGTGGCGAAATGCCCGACAGCCGGTTTCGCGCCTTTTACCCCGAGATCCGCATCACAACGACCAGTTTCGGGCAGGTCGACAGCCGCCTGTCCTTTGGCCATGTCGCAGAGCCGGGCACGTTTTCGACCACGATCACCCGGCCGGATTTGTTCAAGCATTACCTGACGCAGCAGATCGGCCTTTTGCTGGAAAATCACGGTGTGCCGGTGGGCGTCGGTCTGTCGAACACGCCCATTCCGGTGCATTTCGCGGTGTTGGGCGATGCCGATATCCAGATCCCGCAGGATGGCGCGATGGCCTTTCCGCTGCGCGATGTCTTTGACGTGCCGGACCTGACCACCACGAATGACGATATCGTCAACGGGTTCGGCTTCAACGATGAGGATGGGTCCGGCCCGCTGGCCCCGTTCACGGCGCAGCGGGTGGATTATTCGTTGGCCCGGCTGTCGCATTACACCGCCACCGAGCCCGAGCATTTCCAGAACCATGTGTTGTTCACCAACTACCAGTTTTATGTCGATGAGTTCCTGGCCTATGGCCGCCAGATGCTGCGCGATCCGGCCAGCGGCTATACCGCAATTATCGGCCCCGGCAATCAGGTGATCACCGATCCCGACGCGCCGATGGATGTGCCCACGAAACTGCCGCAGATGCCGACCTATCACCTGGCACGCGCGGGCAATGGCGGTATCACGCTGGTCAATATCGGCGTGGGGCCGTCCAACGCCAAGACTGCGACCGATCACATCGCCGTTCTGCGGCCGCATGTCTGGTTGATGGTGGGCCATTGCGCCGGCCTCAGAAACACGCAGAACCTGGGCGATTATGTTTTGGCGCATGCCTATCTGCGCGAGGATCATGTGCTGGATGACGATCTGCCGGTCTGGGTGCCGATCCCGGCTTTGGCCGAGGTGCAGATCGCGCTGGAACGTGCGGTGGCGGATGTGAGCGAGGTTGAAGGGTTTGAGCTGAAACGCATCATGCGGACCGGCACAGTGGCCACCATCGACAACCGCAACTGGGAATTGCGCGACCAGTCCGGCCCGGTTCAGCGCCTGAGCCAGAGCCGCGCCATCGCGCTGGATATGGAAAGCGCCACAATCGCCGCCAACGGGTTCCGGTTCCGGGTGCCATACGGCACGCTTCTATGCGTGTCCGACAAACCTCTGCATGGTGAATTGAAGCTGCCCGGCATGGCCAGTTCCTTCTATAAAACGCAGGTCTCGCGGCATCTTTTGATCGGAATTCGCGCCATGGAGGCGCTGCGCGAGATGCCGCTGGAGAGGCTCCACAGTCGGAAATTGCGTAGTTTTGAGGAGACGGCGTTCCTCTGAACCGGCAAAAAAGCGCGAAAAACGCTGATTTCTTGATATTCTGGCACACTAATCGTTGTGTGCCCCCACAATATTCGGTTACCGTCTCGCCAACGAGCCCCATGGGTTCGGGCAGTTAAGGAGAACAGGAAAATGGCACAGAAACCCATGACCAAGACCCAGCTTGTCGCCGCATTGGCCGATGAGATGGGCAGCGACAAAAAAGCAGCATCCGCAGCACTCGACGCCGTGACCTCGGTTGTCAGCAAGGAAGTTGCCAATGGCGGCGCGGTCACGCTGCCGGGTATCGGCAAGGTCTATTGCCGCGAACGCCCCGAGCGTATGGTCCGCAACCCGGCCACCGGCGAGCAGATCCGCAAGGATGCCGACAAGGTGGTGAAAGTGACGATCGCCAAGGCGCTGAAGGACAGCGTGAACGGCTGATTGCCCATGGGCCAGCACTATGCGAAGGGTCGCTTGTGGCGGCCCTTTTGCATTTTCGGGAGACAGGAACATGGATCTGCGCGCCATTGCCATGGGCCTGATTTTCGCGCTGATCTGGTCCTCGGCCTTTACCTCGGCCCGGATCATCGTCGAGGCCGCGCCGCCCATGGCCTCGCTTGCCGTCCGGTTCGCGATATCGGGGGCGGTGGGGATCGGCCTGGCGCGTATTCTGGGCCATAGCTGGAGCCTGTCACGGGCGCAGTGGCGATCGGTGGCGATCTTCGGCATTTGCCAGAACGCGCTGTATCTGGGGCTGAACTTCATCGCGATGCAGTGGATCGAAGCGGGGCTTGCCGCGATTATCGCATCGACCATGCCTCTGATCGTGGCGGCCGCAAATTGGACGGTGTTTCGCGAACGTCTGCCCGTGGTCGGCATATTGGGCCTGATTGCCGGGTTTGGCGGTGTGGCGCTGATCATGGTGCAGCGGTTGTCGGGGGGCGTCGATATGCTTGGTGTGACGCTCGGCCTGATCGCGGCGCTGGCGCTGGCTGTCGCCACCATGACCGTGCGTGGCGCATCCTCGGGCGGCGGCAGCGTGTTGATGATTGTGGGCTTGCAGATGTTGGTGGGCAGCGCGGCGCTGTTGCCCTTTGCGGTTGCATTCGAGACCTGGGTTGTCACTTGGTCATGGGGTCTGGTGGCGGCCTTTACCTATACGGTCTTTGCGCCCGGGCTGCTGGCGACATGGATCTGGTTTCTGCTGGTGCAGCGGATCGGGGCCACGCGGGCCGCGACCTTTCATTTCCTGAACCCGTTTTTTGGTGTCGCCATCGCCGCGATGATCCTGAGCGAAGCGTTGACCGGCATCGACATTCTGGGCGTGGCGATCATTGCGGGCGGCATCCTGGCGGTGCAACTGGCGCGCGCGGGCGGCGCAGGCATCAGGTGACACCCCGAACTGCCGGTGCCGCGCCTGCGTCCGCCTTAGGGCGCTGACGGGGTGTTGGTGGATGTAACCTGCAAGTTATCGACGCCCCAGCTTTCATCCTCCAAATCCTGGTTAAGGGTCGAACCAAAGCCGATGCTCATCGACGGGCCCGGATCCGTGACCTGGATGCTGACTGAAAAGCCCTGATCGGACCAGGTGTTGCTGTAACCTTGCTGGTTGCGGCTGCCATTGGGCGTGATCGATATGTTGAAATCTTCATCGTTTGTGGTCCAGGCACCGGTCACACCGTCCTGTTGCCAGTCGAAATTATAGGCGCTGACCGGGTTGCCATCGACAAAGATGATGAAATCCTCATTGTCCCAGCTGTCGATCGCGAGCATGTCGAACTCCACCACGGCATAGTCATAGCCAGACAGAAGATCAAAGGTGCGGGTCACGACCTCGTCCCCGTTTGACCCGCC
>CAXBGQ010000178.1:0-6615 GCA_963975135.1 uncultured Nioella sp.
AGGGGTTCTACCTGGCGGTGGCGACATTGGCGGCGCAGTTCTTCCTGGTCTGGATCTTCAACCGGGTGCCGTGGTTCTACAACTATTCCGCCTCGGGCCAGATCAACGCGCCCGAGCGGATGATGTTCGGGGTGCCGGTGACCGGGCCGAATGCCGAGGTCTGGGTGAAATACCTCTTTGCGCTGGGCTTTGTCATCGTGCTGTCCTGGGTCGCGCGCAACCTGACGCGCGGATCGGTCGGGCGGCAATGGATGGCGATCCGCGACATGGATATCGCCGCCGAGATCATCGGGGTGAACCCGCTCAAGGCGAAACTGACGGCCTTTGCGGTCAGCTCGTTTTTCGTGGGCGTCTCGGGTGCCTTGCTGTTCTCGGTCTTTCTGGGCGCGGTCGAGGTCGGCGAGGCCTACGGCATCTCGAAATCCTTCCTGGTGCTGTTCATGGTCATCATTGGCGGGCTGGGCTCGATTTTCGGCTCCTTCGCGGGTGCGGCTTTCCTGGTGCTGCTGCCTGTCGCGCTGAAGATTCTCGGCGTCGACATGCTGGGTTGGCCCACCGATATCGTGGCGTATATTCAGCTGATCATCGTGGGGGCGTTGATCATCTTTTTCCTGATCGTCGAACCGCACGGATTGGCGCAGCTGTGGCGGCTGGCCAAGGAGAAACTGAGACTGTGGCCGTTCCCGCATTAGGCGGGGCCGGCTGATCGAACGAAGACATCATCGAATAATCCAAGGGAGGACCTAACCGATGAAGAAACTTCTGACCATGGCCATTGCTGGCCTGATGGCCGCGGGGCCAGCGATGGCGAACGAGCTTGTGTTCCCGTCGCTCAGCTACCGCACCGGGCCTTATGCCGCGGGGGGCATTCCCTTTGCCGATGGCTATGCCGATTATTTCACGCTGCTGAACCAGCGCGATGGCGGCATCGGCGGCGTGATGACATCCGTGCCGGAATGCGAAACCGCATATAACACCGAGCGTGGCGTCGAATGCTATGAATCGACCAAGGGCATGGGCGCGCTGGTTTATCAGCCGCTGAGCACCGGCATCACCTATCAGCTGATCCCGCGCGCAACCGCCGACGGTATCCCGATCCACTCGATGGGTTATGGCCGCACCTCGGCCGCTGACGGCACCGTTTTCAGCAACGTTTTCAACTATCCCGGCAACTACTGGGATTCGGCCAGCGTGATGATCAACTACCTGCTCAGCCAGAACGAAGGTTCGCTGGAAGGTCAGAAGATCGCGCTGCTGTATCACAACTCGGCCTATGGTCGTGAGCCGATCCGCACGCTGGAAGTGCTGTCCGAACAATACGGGTTCGAACTGCTGCAACTGGCCGTGGACCATCCCGGTCAGGAGCAGGGCAACCAGTGGCTGACCATCCGCCGCGAACAGCCCGACTATGTCCTGATGTGGGGCTGGGGCGTGATGAACCAGGTTGCCGTTCAGGAAGCCGCCAACATCCGCTATCCGATGGATCAGTTCATCGGCAACTGGTGGTCGGGTGCCGAGGCGGATGTGATTCCCGCCGGCGACGCGGCCGATGGGTATCTGTCGCTGAACATGAACGGCCTGGGTGACATGCCGGTGTTTGACGAGATCCAGGAATACGTGATCGACGCAGGCCTTGCGGCAGGCGACGGTTCGAACCTGGGTTCGGTTCTGTATACCCGTGGCATGTATGCGGCGATGCTGGCGGCGGAAGCCGTGCGCGTGGCGCAGGAAATGAACGGTGTGGCCGAAATCAACGCCGCCATGATGCGCGATGGGATGGAAAACCTGAACATCACCGCGGAAATGATGGCGTCCTGGGGCGCGCCGGGCATCGGGCCGGAGTTCTCCGTCACCTGTGCCGACCACGGCGGCACCGGTCAGGGTCGTATCCAGCAGTGGAATGCCGCTGATCAGGAATGGATCACGGTGACCGACTTTATCGCACCCGACGATTCCGTGACCCAGCCGCTGATCCTGGAAGACAGCGCCATGTTCGCGGCAGAAAACAACATCGAACCGCGCTGCAACTGAGCCGGTCGATCTGACATCCCCGGCGGCGGCAGGTCCGTCGCCGCCGGGACCCCACGCAAGACCCTAAAGGCCTGCTGGACGGGCCGGAGAATTTGACATGCTGGACGCCGCACCCACCGATCAAGAGACCCTGCTTGAGGTCAACAATATCGAGGTGATCTACAATCACGTGATCCTTGTTCTGAAAGGCGTCAGCCTGAAGGTGCCCAAGGGTGGCATCACCGCATTGCTTGGCGGCAACGGGGCTGGCAAGACCACGACGCTAAAGGCCATTTCGGGGCTTTTGGCCTCGGAACGCGGCGAAGTGACCAAGGGCACGATCCAGTATCGCGGCGACAACGTCGCGCATGCCGATCCCGCCGATCTGGTGAAACGCGGCGTCGTGCAGGTGATGGAAGGTCGGCATTGTTTCGAGCACCTCACCATCGAGGAAAACCTGTTGACCGGGGCCTATACGACCACCGGCGGCAAGGGCGCGATCGCGGCCGATCTGGACCTGGTCTATACCTATTTCCCGCGCCTCAAGGAGCGCCGCAAAAGCCAGGCGGGCTATACCTCGGGGGGCGAACAACAGATGTGCGCGATTGGCCGCGCCCTGATGAGCCGGCCGGAAACCGTGTTGCTGGATGAGCCGTCGATGGGGCTGGCTCCGCAGTTGGTGGAACAGATTTTCGGCATTGTGAAGCGGTTGAACGAGGAACAGGGCGTGACCTTCCTGTTGGCCGAACAGAACACCAATGTGGCGCTGAGATTTGCGCATTACGGCTACATCCTTGAGAGCGGCCGGGTGGTGATGGATGGCCCCGCGCCGGAGCTGCGCGAAAACCCGGATGTGAAGGAATTCTATCTCGGCATGTCCGAGGAGGGTCGCAAATCCTTCCGCGATGTCCGGTCCTATCGGCGTCGCAAAAGGTGGTTGAGCTGATGAGGGATGGTGCCGTGAGTGATTTTTTTGACCAGCTTGAAACCCGCAGCGCCGATGCGCGCGCCGCGGACCTGGCGAAGGCCTTGCCGGATCAGATTGCCCGCGCGCAGGCGTTGCCGGGCTATGCGGGCGGTCTGGCGGATGTGGATGCCTCTGCCGTGACGGATCTGGGCGCGCTGGCCCGGTTGCCGGTGCTCAGAAAATCCGAGATCGGCAAGGCGCAGGCCAAGGCGGCCCCTTTGGGGGGCTTCGCAGGCGCGGCGCAGGGCTTTGCGCATATCTTTCAAAGTCCCGGGCCGATTTATGAACCCGGCAATATCAGCGATGACTGGTGGCGCATCGGGCGGTTTCTGCATGCCGCGGGCGTCGGTCCCGGTGACATCGTGCAGAACTGTTTTGGCTATCACCTGACGCCGGCGGGGATGATCTTTGAAAGCGGCGTGCGCGCGGTCGGGGCCACGGTGGTGCCCGCGGGAACGGGTCAGACCGAGCTGCAGGCCCGCGCGGCACATGATATTGGCGTGACCGCCTATGCCGGCACGCCCGATTTTCTGAAGGTGATCCTGGACAAGGCCGACCAGATGGGGCTGGAGCTGTCGATCACCAAGGCGGCGGTCGGGGGCGGTGCGCTCTTTCCCAGCCTGCGCCAGGAATATGCCGATCGCGGCATCGCCTGTCTGCAAAACTATGCCACCGCCGATCTGGGCAATATTGCCTATGAAAGCGACGCGGTGGAGGGGATGATCGTCGATGAGGGCGTGATCGTCGAGATCGTTCGCCCCGGCACCGGCGATCCGGTTGCTCCCGGTGAAGTGGGCGAGGTCGTGGTGACCACGCTGAACCCTGACTATCCGCTGATCCGCTTTGCCACCGGCGATTTGTCTGCTGTCCTGCCGGGGATCAGCCCCTGTGGCCGCACCAATTTGCGCATCAAGGGCTGGATGGGCCGGGCCGATCAGACCACCAAGATCAAGGGCATGTTCGTGCGCCCCGAACAGGTGGCCGATCTGGTTGCGCGCCACGCCGATATTTCGCGCGCCCGCGTGGTTGCCGAGCGCGAAGGCGAAATGGACGTGATGCAGGTGCAGCTGGAGACATCCGCCGCCGATGCAAGCGTTTATGAACAAACCGTGCTGGATACGCTAAAGTTAAGGGGGCGAATCGAGATCGTTCCTGTTGGATCCCTGCCAAATGACGGCAAAGTCATCGAGGATCGCCGCAGCTACGAATGATCCCGAACGCCTTCTTTTTAAAGGAGGATTTCGCGTGAAATCGTTTATTCAGACCCTGTTTTTCGTGTCCCTCGCGCTGCCAGCATATGCCGATACGGCGCTGGTGGTGGGCAGCGTGGACGCATCCGCCACCACCAGCTATGGCGCGCCGCGCTATGTCGGAACCGCATTGCAGCCGCTGGATCAGGCCGGGTTTGATGTTGTTTCCGCCTTTGATGCCGATGCCGAAACGCTGCGCGAGTTGGTCTCGCAACTTGCGGCGACGGGCGAGGAAGACCGGTTGGTTGTCGTGCTGGCGGGGCGGTTCGTGAATTTTGGCGGGCTGACCTGGTATCTGGGCCGCGATGCGGGCGCGCAGGATCTGGGCAGCGTATCGGGCGCGGGTATTCCGGTGCAATTGTTGCTCGATATTGCCGCCGGGGTCGAGGGTGGGGCCATCGTGTTGTTGGGGCCAGAGGATCAGGGCGTGCCGCTTGGTGCGGGACTGTCCGAGGGGCTGGGCAACATCGACGTGCCCGAAGGCGTGACGCTGGCCTCGGGGCACCCCGCCGCCGTGGCGCGCTTTGCGTCGCGTGATCTGCTGGTGCCGGGCCGCCCGATCCGAGATGCCTTTGCGGCCGCGCCGGGGCTGAACGTGGTGGCGTTGAACGAGCCGTTCGAGCCCTTTATCCCCTCGCCCATTGCGGTGCCCGTTATTCCGCCCGCCGATCAATCCTACTGGGAGGCAATGGTCGGGCTGGACAATATCTTTGCCTATCAGGCCTATCTGAACCGGTATCCAAACGGCTATTACGCCGCCGAGGCGCGCAGCCGGATCGCGGCATTGCAACCGCCCGAGCCGCAATTGACGCCAGAAGAGGTTGAGGCCGCATTGGGCCTGACGCGAAACCAGAAACGCGATATCCAGCGCGATCTGGAGGTGCTGTCCTATTACACCAGCGGCATTGACGGGCTCTTTGGGCCCGGGTCGCGCGGGGCAATTCGGGCCTGGCAGCAGGCCAATGGATTGCCGGTCACCGGCCATCTGGATGCGGCGCAGATACAGCGCCTGTCGGATCAGGGCGATGTCCGCCGGGCGCAGATTCTGGCCCAGGACCGGGCCTATTGGCAACAGACCGGGGCAGGCAATGATGAGGCCGGAATGCGCGCCTATCTGGTCCGCTATCCGCATGGCGAATTTTCCGATTTTGCACGCGACCGCATTGCCGCGATGGAAGAGGCGCGGGCCGAACAGGCCGATATCAATTATTGGAACCAGACCGGGCGCGGAAATGACGAGGCCGGGCTGCGGGCCTATCTGAACCGCTATCCCAACGGTCAGTTCGCCAATCTGGCACGCCAGCGCCTGGCCGATATAGAGGCCGCGCAGGACCGCGCCTATTGGCAACAGACCGGTGCCGCGGGCACCGAGGCGGGGTTGCGCGCCTATCTGGGGCGCTATCCCGACGGGATCTTTGCCCAGAGCGCGCGGGCCCAGTTGAACGCGATGACCAATGCCGGCAATCACGCGGCTGCCTGGCAGGATGCGCAGGCCGCCGATACGATCGCCGCCTACCGGCAGTTCCTCAACGCCTATCCGCAGAGCCCGAATGTCGGGGCGGCACGGGCGCGGATCGCGGCCATTCGGATGGACAATCAGGCCTGGCAGCAGGCGCAGAGCATCGACACCGCCGCGGCGTATCGCGATTACCTGAATGCCTATCCAGGCGGGCGCCATGAAGCCGAGGCGCGGGCGGCCTTGCAACTCATTCGGGCCGATAACCAGGCCTGGCAGGCGGCAAGCGCCGCCGACACCGTGAGCGCCTATCGGCAATATCTGGATGCGTATCCGGACGGTCTGTATGCTCAGCAGGCGCGCGACCGGCTGGATGCGCTAGGGGCGGCGGCCGATCCCGCAATCGGGCAGATGTCGAATGCACAGCTGCAACTGGCGGCCAATAATCTGCGGCGGATCGGGATGCTGCCATCGGGCAATGCGACCGAGGCCGATATCGTTGCGGCGTTGCGGCGGTATCAGCGGGCGCGCGGGCTCTCGGTTACCGGCGTCCTGGATCGCCAAACCACGGCGTTGCTGTTTATCGAGGCGCTGGCGGGCGGCAATTAACGGCGTGGCCGAGAAAATGAATAAGCACCGCAGAGAGGACTCTGCGGTGCTTATTCACAACAATCTGGCCGGATGGCTCAGCCCTGACGGGCCTTGAACCGGCGTTGCGTCTTGTTGATCACATAGACACGGCCCTTACGGCGCACGACGCGGCAATCGCGGTGACGCTGCTTGAGCGAGCGGAGTGAGTTTCTGACCTTCATCGGTCCTCTCCTCTTTCGCGGCGCGGCGATGCGCCTTTGGGTTATGCCCTTGAAAACAGGGCGGAAATGGTGGGCGATACTGGGATCGAACCAGTGACCCCTTCGATGTCAACGAAGTGC
>CAXBGQ010000179.1:0-6603 GCA_963975135.1 uncultured Nioella sp.
CCATATACATGAAGAGCGTGTCGATCTTGTAGGGGTCGCCCGCATGGGCGTTCGAGATCACCATATGCATCAGCCCGTGGCTGGACATCGGGTTTTCCCAGGTAAAGGCCTTGTCGATGCGCGCCGGGCTGCCATCGGGTTTCAGGACCAGATCCTCAGGGCCATGCACAAAGCCAAGATGCGGGCCATCGAGCGGCGCGCCGGGGGTGACCTTGCTATGCGGTTTCGGGTGCGCCTCGACCGGTTTGGGATAGGGCGGTTTGAAGCGAAAGCCGCCGGGCACCTCGACGCTGCCCAGGATGATTTGCAGCACATGCAGCGCGCGACAGGTCTGGAACCCGTTGGAATGGGCCGAAATGCCGCGCATGGAATGGAACGAGACCGGGCGGCCCACCATCTTTTCGTGCCGTTCGCCGCGGAAATCGGTCCACGGTTGATCGATCTCGAAGGCCTCATCAAAGGCCACCCGCGCCAGTTCGCCCGCGATATGGCGGATGCGTTCGGCGGATATGCCCACCCGGTCGGCCACGGCCTCGGGCGCGTAATCATCCGACAGATAGCGTTCGGCCATATGCTGAAACACCGGGCGATGGGTGATACCGGCCTTGCGCAGACTGCCCGCCAGATCGGGTTTCACGCCGGGCGCATCAAAGCGCGCAGGTTTGGCCGTGGCGCGGTCCATCACCAGCATCTTGCCGTCTGCATCACGCAGCAACAGGCCAAATTCGGGCGATTTCGGATCGCCATTGATCAGCACCGGCGCATTGGTGAACCGGCTGAGATAGTCCAGATCGATCCGCCCCGCCTTCATCAGGCAATGCACCAGCGCGAGAATGAACAATCCGTCGGTGCCCGGCGTGATCCCCACCCATTCATCGGCAATCGCATTATAGCCAGACCGGATCGGGTTGACCCCAATGACCTTGGCCCCACGTTTCTTGAGCTTGCCCAGACCGATCTTGATCGGGTTGCTGTCATGGTCCTCGGCGACACCGAAAATCATGAAGAGCTTGGTGCGGTCCCAATCGGGCTGGCCGAACTCCCAGAAGGCCCCGCCCATGGTATAGATCCCGGCGGCGGCCATATTGACCGAACAAAACCCGCCATGCGCGGCGTAGTTCGGCGTGCCAAAGCCCTGCGCCCAGAAAGAGGTGAAGCTCTGCGACTGGTCACGGCCGGTGAAAAACGCCAGCTTTTCAGGTGCGTCATCGCGGATGGGTTTCAGCCAGGACACCGCCAGCTCCAGCGCCTCATCCCAGCTGATTTCCTCGAATTCGCCCGATCCGCGCGGGCCAACCCGTTTCAGCGGGGCCCGCAGCCGTGACGGCGCGTTGACCTGCATGATGCCCGCGCTGCCCTTGGCGCAAAGCACGCCCCGGTTCACCGGATGATCGCGGTTGCCCTCGATATAGGCGACCTTGCCTTCCTTCATATGCACGTTGATGCCGCAGCGGCAGGCGCACATGTAGCAGGTGGTCTTGCGAATTTCGTCGGATACCTGCGGTGACAGATCGACCGAAGGCTGCGAATAGGCCATGCAAGGCTCCCCGAAAATTCTGTGTTTTGCCGCGAATTGCGCAGAGGTTCGCAAGCGCGGCGGCGGAAATCAACCAGATTTCCACCCGCTAATTCCTCAAGGGGGTAACATCGCTTGACCCGGAGGGCTAAGGCCAGTTTGCTGAAACGACCTATACCAGACGAAAGCGTGCCATGGCCCCGCCATTGATCAAACCGCTTGCTCTCGGGGCCGCGATTGTTCTGGCGGCCTGCACGCCCACGGCGCGCGACGGCGCAGCATTGGCCTGCATTCCGGGCGATGGCCCGGCCTCGACCGATCGCGCGGTGTTTCAACCCGGCGCGGTGACGGTGGCTGCGGTGGGCGATGTGCTGATGCATATCCTGCTGCAGCAGGACGCCGCCAACAGCCCGCGCGGTTATGCCGGTCAATTCGTGCATGCCGCGCCGTATCTGCGCCTGGCCGATATCGCGGTCGCAAATCTGGAAGGCCCCGCCGCGCGCGATGTGGCCCCCGGCGGGCGGGATGCGGCCACGCCGGATACCATTTTTGACGGCGAGATCTATTCCGGCTTTCCCAATTTCAACTATCACCCGTCGCTGGTTACCGCGCTCGGCGCGTCGGGCGTGGACCTGTTGCAGACCGGCAATAATCACGCGCTGGACCGGGGCGCATTGGGCGTCGACCGCACGTTGCAGGCCATCGACGGCGCGCGGCTTGCAGCCACCGGCACGCGACCGCGCAACAATCCGGGCCGCCCGTGGTATGGCGTGGTAACGGCAGAGGATCGGCGCGTCGCCTTTCTGGCCTGTTCCTTCTCGACCAATGGCATCGCCGACCCGAACGACCAGGTTCTGGGTTGCTATGACGATGAACCCGCGGTTCTGGCCCAGATCCGGGCGCTGTCGAACGATCCCGCAATTGCCGCCGTGATCTTTCTGCCGCATTGGGGCACCGAATATGTGGAAACGCCGGGGCCCGAGCAACGCCGCCTTGGTCGCGCCGCGCTGGAGGCCGGGGCCGCTGCCGTGATCGGCACCCATCCGCATGTGCTGCAACCGATCGAGCCCTACCGGACCTCCGATGGCCGCGACGCCTTTATCGCCTACTCGCTTGGCAATTTCATCGCCTCGCAATGGGAGATTGCACAGCGCAGTTCCGTCATCCTGTTCTTCGATCTGGTGCCCGATGGCCGGGGCGGGCTGATTGCCGAAATGCCCGCCTGGCTGCCGACCCGGGTCATGCGCTACACTTCGGGGCTGGTGGTGCAACCCGCCGAACAAGCGGTGGACGGGCAGGAAAGCGTCACCCATGTGGCACGCGTTCTGGGCGAAGAGGGGCTGCTGACCCTTGCCGATATCGCCCGCCTGCAAGGCCGCTCCATCTGCACATCCGGCTGACCGCCAAAACGCCCTAAAAAAAGAGACCTTGCGGCTGTGCCGAGCCGGGTCCGTGTGCTGATCACGATGACGGTGATCTCGGGCGGCGTTCAATCCAGGTCCAACAGCGTCAGCCGAACAATGGCCGAATTCTTTCTTTCGTCTGACTTCGGCTCGCCGTCCCTCGATCCCCGACAGGGCGCGCCGTTCGCTTTACGCAAGGCCCCACCTTGCTTCGCCCCCGCCCGCGTGTCAGATTGACCGCCTGCTATTGCTGCGTATCGCTCAAATCCTCAGGGGCCGCCAATGTCCACACCTTCCGCCGAAACCCGGATCGGCTCGACGCAGGTCGCGGGCCTGCCCCAGGTGGGCGAGGTTCGCAACCCGGGCACCGCGCTCGATCTCGACTGGGTGGCCTCGGTGCAGGTCAACACATCCGCCATTGAGCGCCGCGCCGCCTCCCTGCCCGGTCGCCGCTCGGTGAAAAAAGAGTATCAGGCCGCCTGGCTGGCGCGCGCCATTTCCTGCATCGATCTGACAACGCTGTCGGGCGATGACACGCCGGGGCGCGTGCGGCGTCTCTGCGCCAAAGCCGCTCAACCCGCGCGGCAGGATATTCTCGACGCCATCGGCCTGCCGGATCTGACCACCGGCGCGGTCTGCGTCTATCATGAGATGATCCCCACGGCGGTCGAGGCGCTGGCCGGCACCGGCATTCCGGTTGCCGCCGTTTCAACCGGGTTTCCGGCGGGGCTGTCGCCCTATCATCTGCGCGTGAAGGAAATCGAGGAAAGCGTCGCCGCCGGGGCCAGCGAGATCGATATCGTGATATCCCGCCGCCATGTGCTGACCGGCAACTGGCAGGCGCTCTATGACGAAATGCGCGAGTTTCGCGCCGCCTGTGGCGATGCCCATGTCAAGGCGATCCTGGCAACCGGCGAGCTTGGCACGCTGCGCAATGTCGCGCGCGCCAGCCTCATCGCCATGATGGCCGGGGCCGATTTCATCAAGACCTCGACCGGCAAGGAAAGCGTCAACGCCACCCTGCCCGTCAGCCTTGTCATGATCCGCGCCATCCGCGCCTATCACGCCGCCACCGGAATCCGCGTCGGCTATAAGCCTGCGGGCGGAATTTCCAAGGCCAAGGATTCGCTGGTCTATCTCAGCTTGATCAAGGAGGAGTTGGGCGATCGCTGGCTGCGCCCCGACCTCTTCCGCTTTGGGGCCTCATCGCTTCTGGGCGATATCGAGCGGCAATTGGAACACCATCTGACCGGGGCCTATTCGGCATCCTGGCGGCATCCCATAGGGTAAAGACATGACCATTCCCGAAATCTTCGAGACCATGGACTACGGAACCGCGCCCGAATCTGACGCCGAGGCCCACGCCTGGATCGCCAAACATGATGGCCGGTTCGGTCATTTCATCGGCGGCAGTTTCACCAATTCCGGCGAGACTTTCGCAACGAGGAGCCCGGCCACGGGCGAGGAGTTGGCCCAAGTCACGCAAGGAAGCGCCGATGATGTGGAGGCCGCCACCGCCGCCGCGCGCAAAGCTTTCCCGCGCTGGTCCAAGCTCAGCGGCCACCAACGCGCCCGCCATCTCTATGCCCTCGCCCGGCTGCTGCAAAAACATGCCCGCCTGTTCGCGGTATTGGAAACGATGGATAACGGCAAACCGATCCGCGAGGCGCGCGACATCGACGTGCCGCTGGCCCAACGCCATTTCTATTACCACGCCGGTCTGGCGCAGCTGCGCGACAACGAGATGCCCGGCCACGTTCCCCACGGTGTCTGCGGCCAGATCGTGCCGTGGAACTTCCCGCTGCTGATGTTGTCGTGGAAAATCGCGCCTGCGCTGGCGGCAGGCAACACCGTGGTTCTGAAGCCCGCCGAATACACTTCGCTGACCGCACTTCTCTTTGCCGATATCTGCCGTGAGGCGGGCCTGCCCAAAGGCGTGGTCAACATCGTCACCGGCGACGGCGCGACCGGGGCGGCGCTGGTCGATCATCCCGATATCGACAAGATCGCCTTCACCGGCTCGACCGAGATTGGCCGCCGCATCCGCGAGGCCACCGCAGGAACAGGCAAGGCGCTAACCTTGGAGCTTGGCGGGAAATCCCCCTATATCGTCTTTGACGACGCCGATATCGACAGCGCCATCGAGGGGCTGGTGGATGCCATCTGGTTCAATCAGGGCCAGGTCTGCTGCGCCGGATCACGGCTGTTGGTGCAGGAAGGCATCGCGGAAGATTTCCACGCCCGCCTGAAATCCCGCATGGGGAACTTGCGCGCCGGGGATCCGCTGGACAAGAGCATTGATATCGGGGCCATCGTCGATCCGATCCAGCTTGCCCGCATCACCGAACTGGTGGACGGCAATACCGACGGTGAGACCTTCCAGCCCGCCATCGACCTGCCCGTGGGCGGTTGCTTTTACCCACCGACGCTGATTACCGGGCTCAGCACCGCCTCGCACCTGATGCACGAGGAGATCTTTGGCCCTGTCCTCGTGTCCTCCACCTTCCGGACACCGGATGAGGCCGTGGAAATTGCCAACAACACCCGCTATGGCCTGGCCGCGACACTCTGGAGCGAGAATGTGAACCTGGCGCTGGACATTGCGCCGAAACTCGCCGCAGGCGTGGTCTGGGTCAATGCAACCAACCTCTTTGATGCCGCCGCGGGCTTTGGCGGTATTCGCGAGTCGGGCTTTGGCCGCGAAGGCGGGTGGGAGGGGCTGGCAGCCTATCTCAAACCCGATATTGCCACCAAGCCCGTCAAATCTGGTGGTCCTGCGACCCCCGCACATGAAGAATTCGACGGCATCGACCGCACCGCCAAGATGTATATCGGCGGCAAGCAGACCCGCCCCGATAGCGGGTATTCAACGCAAGTGCTGTCGCCGCGCGGCAAACCTTTGGGTCATGTCGGGCGCGCCAACCGAAAGGATCTGAGGAACGCGGTAGAGGCCGCGCAAAAGGCTGCCGGTTGGGGGAAAACCACCGGCCATCTGCGGGCGCAGATCCTCTACTACATCGCCGAAAACCTGTCGGCCCGCTCTGGTGAGTTTGCCGACCGCCTTGCGGATCTGACGGGCAAACCCGCAAAATTCTGCAAATCAGAAGTCGAAACCAGCCTCGAGCATCTCTTCACCTACGCAGCCTGGGCCGATAAATTCGACGGATCCGCCAAGTCGGTGCCCATTCGGGGTGTCGCGCTGGCGATGCATGAACCTGTGGGGGTCATCGGTGCGTTCTGTCCCGAAGATGTGCCGCTGCTTGGCCCTATCTCCCTCCTGGCTCCGGCCATAGCAATGGGAAACCGGGTGATCCTTGTAGCCAGCGAGACCGCGCCCCTGGCTCTGACGGACCTCTACCAGGTGCTCGACACCTCGGATGTGCCGGGCGGTGTGGTCAACATTCTGACCGGCGCGCATGGTGAGTTGGCGGGCCCGATGGCGGGCCATATGGATATTGATGCCGTCTGGAGCTTTTCATCCGCCAGCATCTCAACCGAGATCGAAAAATCCGCAGCCAGGGACCTCAAGCGCACCTGGGTCAATCATGGGCGCAACCCGGATTGGGCAACATCGGCAGGACAAGGCAAACGCTTTCTGCAGGCCGCGACCGAAGTGAAAACCATCTGGGTGCCCTACGGCGAATGAACTCGGCGCTGCGTTTGAAGGAAAGGGGCGAGGGGCCA
>CAXBGQ010000180.1:0-6585 GCA_963975135.1 uncultured Nioella sp.
CCCATTGCCGACCACACCGACAGATCGCCGGAATGCAGCCGCGCGATGTCATGGCCGGCCGCGTCTGCGGTTTTGATCTCGGCGATGATCTCATCCAGCGACATTGGCGCGGTGTTCACGATCCGGGTCCCGTCGGGGCAGTGGTCCAGCAGGGCCTCTGGCACCAGCGACCCAGCGTAAAGGCAGACCGGGCAGGCCGCGATCAGGTCGCGCCCGCGCAGGGTGATCAGATCGGCCGCCCCCGGACCTGCGCCGATGAAATGCACGGTCATGTCGTGATCCTTTCTGCAAGGGCGGCGGTGGCCATGCCACAGGGGCTTTGGACACGGGGCCCGATCAGGCGGGCCTTAAACCCACCTTTTCGCGCCGCCGCAAGGGCCAGCGCTTCGGCCACTGATCCGGTGGCGAACCGCGCCTTGATGCGGGGCGAACAGGTGAGGGTTTGTTCGCCCGCAATGTCGGCCTCGTTCAGCGTGACAAGCGGCAGCGACAGCCTGGCCGCGCATGCCGTCAGGGCGGGGGTTTTCTTTTCCTCAAGGCAGGCCAAAAGGCCCGGCTTGCCGCCGGTCAGGGCGAGCGCGTCGCCGATGGCGGTTTCAGTGGCCTCTGCGCGCAAACCGATCCCTGCAACGATCATTTGGTGACACTCCATTGCAGAACCGGCCGCGCCCGATCCCATCCGCGCATCGTGCCCAGCGGTCCGGCCTCGGAGATCTCGATGCGCAGGAGACGGCCGCCCTTGTCGCCATGCCACCGGGTCAGCAGGGCCTCGGTTTCCAGCGTCACGGCATTGACCACCAGTGACGTGCCGGGGGCCATCCGGGTCCAAAGGGGCGTAAGCAAATCCTCGGATGCACCGCCGCCAATGAAGATCACATCCGGGTCGGGCAGGGTATCCAGCAGATTGAGGCTGGCCCCCTCAACGACCTCCAGCCGGTGATCGAGGCCAAAGCGGCGCGCGTTTTCGCGGATGTTCGCGGCCCGGTCGGCGCGGCTTTCGACAGCACTGGCCGTTGCACCGGGAGCCGCGAGGCAGAACTCGACCGAGATCGAGCCTGAACCCGCGCCGAGATCCCAGAGATGTTCGTTCGGGCGCGGTGCGAGAGCCGACAGGGTCAGCGCGCGGATGGGGCGTTTGGTGATTTGGCCGTCATGGGCAAAGAGGTCATCGGGCAGACCCGAGGCACGCGGCAGGGCGCGGGCCCCGAGGGCCTCGATCGCAACCGTGACGGGATGCGCGACATCAGTGAGCTTGTAGAGCGAGGCCGGCGTTTCGCGGATACGCTCGCGCGGGCCGCCAAGCGCCTCAAGGATGGCCAGACGCGATGCGCCAAAGCCCTTCTCGGTGAGCCATCCGGCCAGCGCCCCCACCGCATCCCCATCGCGCAGCGTGCAGATGACCCGCGCCCCGGGCGACCCGCCAGCGCCATGCCAGAACGGATCGCCCGAGGCGAGGACCGCAACGCGCCGCCCGCGCTCTGCCAGAACAGGCGCTATATCGAACGGAACCGGCCAGGCCTGCCCGCGCGCGCCAACCTCTGCCAGGTCCAGATGCCGGGGCGCGCCAAAGACGATTTCGGCCGCGTTCAGCGCGGCGCGGCTTGCAGGCGGCAGCCCATTCAGGCCATCTTCGCCCAGGCCGATAATGCTCAACCAGGGATCAGCCATGACACGTCTCCTTTTGCTCGGCGGCACGACCGAGGCCACCAAGCTGGCCGTGGCCCTGGCCGAACGGGGGATGGACGCGATATTCTCCTATGCCGGGCGCACCGGCAATCCCGCGCGCCAACCCCTGCCGGTGCGGATCGGCGGGTTCGGCGGGGCCGAAGGGCTTGCGGCCTATCTGAAGGCCGAGGCGATCACCCATGTTGTCGATGCCACCCATCCCTTTGCGGCGGCAATCAGCGCCAATGCGGTTTCTGCCTGCGAACGGGCCGGTGTGGCGATGGCTGCGCTGGAGCGCCCCGAATGGCAGGCGGGCAGGGGCGATAGCTGGACCTGCGTGGCCGATATCGCGGGCGCGGTCGCGGCGCTGCCGGATGCGGGCGCGCGGGTTTTCCTGGCCATCGGCAAGCAGCATATCGCTGCATTCGCGGTGAAACCCGGCAATTTCTATCTGCTCAGGCTGGTCGATGCGCCCGAGGCCGCGCTGCCGTTGCCCGATGCCCATGCCGTGATTGCGCGCGGCCCCTTTGACGTGGCGGGCGATACCGCGTTGATGCAGGCCCATCGCATCAGCCATGTGGTGGCGAAAAACAGTGGCGGGGCCGGAGCCGAGGCCAAGATTACCACCGCCCGCGCCTTGGGCCTGCCGGTCATCATGATCGACCGGCCGGTGCGGCCCAAACGCCGTGTGTTGGACAGCGTGGAGGCGGTGTTGGACTGGCTGGATCATGGTGCCGACCGGGGCGTGTAGACAAAATCGCCCACCCGGCGCGTGTCACGATTTCCGACGATCACCATGGTGCGCATATCGGCCATCTCGGGGGTCGCCTCGTCCAGCGTCACGGTGGTGATGCGTTCCTCGGCTGTGCTGACGGCGCGGGCAAAGGAAATCAGCGTCCGGGGGCCGCATTCGGCGCGCAGGATCTCAAGCGCACGGGCAAATTGATGCGGGCGCGAGGCCGATCGCGGGTTGTAAAACGCCATCGCAAAACCGGCCCGCCCCGCCAGCCGCAGCCGGTGCTCGATCAGATCCCAGGGTTTGAGATTGTCGGACAGGTTGATCGCCGCGAAATCATGGCCCAGAGGCGCGCCGAGCCGGGCCGCCGCCGCCAGCATCGCGGTAATGCCGGGCAGCACGCGGATATCGAGCGTCAGCCACGCCTCTGGCCCGACCTCCAGCGCCTCGAACAGCGCCGAGGCCATGGCGAAAACGCCGGGATCGCCCGAGGATACGACGACGACGCGGTGGCCCGCCGCCGCCATCTCCAGCGCATGGGCGGCGCGCTCCAGTTCGACCCGGTTGTCGGTTTCGTGTTTGGTCAGGCCGGGGCGCGCGGGCACGCGGGCCACGTATGGGATGTAGCCCACGATATCGGTGGCCTCGGCCAGCGCGGCCTGAACCTCGGGCGTTATCAGGTCTTCGCGCCCCGGCCCCAATCCTGCGACGACAACCCACCCGGTCATGGCCGGCGCCCCTGGCCATGCAGGATGCAGATTGCGAAATAGGGGGCCTCGCCCTCGAAATCGGACAGCTTCTGCACACTCTGCGCGGGCATGGTGCCGCGTTCGATCAGCCAGGCGTCATCCAGCCGCCCGGCGGCGGTCAGCGCGCGTTTCAGTTTCCCCAGATTGCGCCCGATCTTCATCACCACGGCGGCGTCGGTATCCTGCAGGCGGCGCGCGAGTTCGGGTTCGGGCAGGGTCGCCATGGCCACGGTCAGGACATCGTCGCCCCACGTGATCGGCTGGCCGGTCGCCGTCCAGCAGCCCGACATGCCGGTGATGCCCGGCACGATCTCGACCGTAATCCGGCCCTGCAGGCGGGAATGCAGATGCATGAAGGAGCCGTAGAAGAACGGATCGCCTTCGCAGAGAACCACCACGTCCTGCGTCTGCGCCAGCTCCGCCAGCCGGTCCGCCCAATCCGCGTAAAAACCCGCCAGAAGGCGGTTATAGTCGGGGTCGCTGACCGCGATCTCGGTCGTCACCGGGTATTCCATCGCATGTTCGGTCGCGTCCCGGCGCAGCATCCCCTCGACAATCTGGCGGGCCTGACCTTTGGCACCCGCTTTGCGGAAATAGGCGACGTGGTCTGCGCCCCGGATCAGGCGATCCGAGCGGACGCTCATCAGATCGGGGTCGCCGGGGCCGAGGCCCGTGCAGATAATCCTGCCCATCTCTATTCCGCCTTCGATGCCAGCGCGTTGACCGCCGCGACCGTAATGGCCGAGCCGCCGAGCCGCCCGCGCACGATCATCGCGGGCACCGGCAGGTCCGCCATCAGCGCGTCTTTCGATTCCGCCGCGCCGACGAAGCCAACCGGGCAGCCGATGATGGCGGCGGGGCGCGGGCAGGTGGGATCCTCCAGCATGTTCAGCAGGTGAAACAGCGCCGTGGGCGCGTTGCCGATGGCCACCAGTGCACCGGCCAGATGCGGCCGCCACAATTCCAGCGCGGCAGCGGACCGCGTGTTGGACATTGCCTTGGCCATGTCGGGCACGCGGGGATCGCGCAGGGAGCAAATCACTTCGTTTTGCGCGGGCAGGCGCGGGCGGGTGATGCCTTCGCTGACCATATAGGCGTCGCATAGGATGGGCGCGCCGCCTGCCAGCGCGGTGCGGGCGGCGCTGGCCATGCCGGGCGAAAAGCGCACGTCTGCCTCAAGCCCCACAAGCCCGGCGGCATGGATCATGCGCACGACCACGCCTTCCTCATCGGCGGTAAACCGGTCCAGATCGGCCTCGGCGCGGATGGTGGCAAAGCTTTCGGCATAGATCGCCGCACCATTGGTTTCATAGCTATGGGGCATTCGTCAGGGCCTTTGTGATCAGGTGCTCGGACAGGGCATGGGCTTCGGGCCTGCCATCGGCGCGGCCATTGCGGATGAGGTCGAACCGGCCTTGGGCGCTGGCCGTCAGGGTCAGGGCCGCCGGGCCGGGATGGGCGCAGCCCTTGGCGCAGCCTGAGATATGCAGATGCTGGCCTTGATCCAGATGCAGTGCGAGCGAACGGGCCATGGGTCGCGTGGCCGCGAGGCCCTGCGGGCAGCCCGGCGCACCGGTACAGACGTCGATACGCAGGCGTGGATCGGCAGCGTCATGGATCAGGCCGGGCAGGTCGGGAACATCGCGGGTGCCTTCCAGCAGCAGCATCCGCCAGGGCGTCAGGCGGATCGGCGCGATTTGGGCAAGAGCGGCAAAACCCGCGGCGGTGATCTGGCCAAATTCGAGCGCCACAAGCAGGCCCTGTGCGGTCGGGCCGGGCGTGGGTCGCGTGGCTTCGCCTGCCTCCTGCGCGATGTCGCGGAATTTCTGCGGCAGTTCCGCGCCGCGTGCCAGATGTGCCGCCATCCGGCCCCGACCCTCGGGCGCGCCGCCAGAGGACAGGAACCAATCCGCAAGCTCCATTGCGGTTGCGGCGGCGGTTTCGACCGTGACGCGCGCGCCGGCTTCCGACCCATCCGCGCGACAGATCAGGCCATCTCCTGCACGCTCGATGCGGATATCGGCAGAAATGTTGCGTAAATCGGGAAGTGCCCCGCAATCGACCGCATATCCGAATTTGCCGGGCGTTTGCGCCGCGCCGGGCGTCATGAGCGCGGCATTCAGCGCGACGGCGATCCGGTGCCCGGTATCGCCTGCCTGCCAAAACGGTGCCATCACGATATTGCGCCGGGCCTCGGTCGCGGCATCGGGATCGACAAGACCGAGCGCCTCCAGCCCGGCAATCGTCGCGGGATGATCGGCCTCCGTCACGCCGCGCAGTTGCAGGTTGGCACGCGCTGACAGGTCCAGCAGCCCGTTGCCGAACCGTTCCGACAGATCCGCAACGCCCGCCGCCTGATCGCACGAGAAACGGCCAAAGCGTGCCCGCAGCCGCACCACCAGCCCATCGCCCGACATCATCGGGTGCCGCGCGCCGGGGCACCAGCCGCGAATGACCGGCGCGCTCATTGTGCAGCCGCCATCGTGGCGGCGATGGAATTGCGCCGGGTCACCCAGAGCCCGGCCTCATGCAGCGCCTGGAACCGGGCGCGCAGGGCGGCCAGCGCCTCGGGGTTCGCGCCCTCCATGAACGCCACCAGATCGGCGCGGCCAAGTGTGGCGTCATGGTAGAGATCGAACAGATGCGGCGGCACGGCGGCGGCGAGATGCGCGAAGGCCGCCAGATGATCCAGCGTCGCGGCAATTTCAGCCGCTCCACGAAATCCGTGGCGCATCATGCCATCGGCCCAGTCGGGATTGGCAGCGCGGGCGCGGGTGACGCGGGCGATCTCCTCGGTCAGATCGCGGGCGCGGGGGGCGTCGGGCCGGGTCGCATCCATGTGGTAGAGCGCGGGCGCATCACCGCCCAACCGCGCCACGGCAGCGGCAAAGCCCGCCTCATGCGCGGCATAATCCGAGGCCATCAACAGGTCGGTTTCCGGCAGATCCTGCAAATGCACGAAACTGTCGGCGGCTTTCACGCGCGTCTCCAGGGCTGCGCGCGCCTCGGTCGATGCCCCTTGTGCGTCGATGGCGAAGCTGGACGCGGCCAGCCACGCCTCACCCGCCGCCGCGCGGGCCGCGCCGGAATAATCGTCCAGATGCGGCGTCATGTTCAGCCCGTATTGGCCCGGTTTCGGGCCGAAAACGCGGGGGGCGGCGGTCAGGTAGGGGTTGTCCTCAGGGGTCTCGTCACGCTCCGCCAGCGCGGCGGCGGCGGCCTCGAACATCTGCGCCAGACCGGGGAACACGTCGCGAAAGAGGCCCGAGACCCGAAGCGTCACGTCGATGCGCGGGCGGCCAAGCAACGCCAGCGGGATTACCTCGAAGCCGCTGACGCGCTCGGATCCGTCATCCCATGTCGGGCTCAGCCCCGCCAGATGCAGCGCCATGGCAAATTCCTCGCCCGCCGTGCGCATCGTGGCCGAGCCCCAGA
>CAXBGQ010000181.1:0-6579 GCA_963975135.1 uncultured Nioella sp.
CCATCAAAGTGCGCCTCAGCGTGCGCAAAAAGACCCGCCGCAACGATGACTATGGCGAGGTGCGCTGGCATGTCACCCTGACCGATCAGGAGGACGACAAGGTGGCCGAATACGAGCTGTTGACCATGAACGCCACTTGAGGGTGCGCACGCGAACCCTATAGTTCGCCCATGACACTCGATGCCAGCCCGACATTTAACGCCGCCGCCGCCGCCCTGAACACAGGCGAGGGGCACCGGGTCTGGTCGTTGATCGTGACGATCTTTGGCGATCTGGCGCAGGGGCCCGGCGATGCGATCAGCGGCCCGGTGCTGTCGCGGCTGACCGGGCTGATGGGGGTCAAGCCACAGGCCATGCGCGTCGCGCTGCACCGGTTGCGCAAGGATGGCTGGCTTGAGAGCGCCCGTGAAGGCCGCGCCAGCACGCATTTCCTGACCGCCTATGGCCGCGCCCAATCGGCCGCCGCGACGCCGCGCATCTATGGCGCGGGGGCGTCTGACCCCGGCCTGTGGCATCTGTTGATATCGGGCGGGGCCGAGGGCCGGGGGGCCGCGCAGCTGGAGGCATTTTCGCAAAGCGGCGATTACCTGGCGCTTGGCAGCCAGGCGATCCTGTCCCCCGGCCCGCTGCCTGCCGATCATCCGGGGCTGGTGGGTGTGGAAACCGGGGCAGTGGCGCTGCCCGGATGGCTGCGCGCGCAGGTCTGCCCGGAGGATGTGATCGATGCCTGCGACGACTTGCATGCGGCGTTCGAAACCGTGGCACGGATTTTGCAGACAGGCGAGGCGCTGCGGGCGGATGAATGCGCCGCGCTGCGCGCGCTGGTGGTGCATAGCTGGCGGCGGCTCATCCTGCGCCATCCCGATTTGCCGAACGGGTTTTTCCCGCAAGGCTGGCGGGGGGGCGACTGCCGGGCGCAATTTGCCGCGCTGATGGCGGCGCTGCCGGCACCTGGGCTTGGGACCCTCGAAAGGGGGCTGGCGGGGAATGATTCGACGCAGGGCTAAATGTCGCGAGGCGATTTCGGAGGCGATTGCGACATGCGGGAGACTGAAGTTTTGGCATCAAGCGCACGGGATTGGTGACGCGGGGTCAATGTGTCGCGCCAAATTTCATGTTGAAAATCAACCTATAAAGCGCCGCTTCGGAGTGTCCCAAGCGCCCAGAGCCCGACAGCAACGTGAGGTGGAAACGGCCAGGGGCTACAGTCACAGAAAGGAATTCGCTGGACGGCTTGCTGAAACCGCTTACAGTAAAAGGCCAAGGTGGATGTCGTTTTCAGGCCACGTCATGTCGCGCCTGCGGCAAGCCCGGCGTCAATGCGCCGCAATGATGCCGACAATAACCGCAAGTGAGCGCGAAAGCGCCGGATGACAGGGAAGATACATGAACGAAAGTTCTGGCGCAGACCACTTTGTGGTCTTTGACCGTGTGCAGAAAAGCTACGACGGTGAAATCCTGGTCGTGAAGGATCTGAACCTTTCGATTGGCAAGGGCGAATTCCTGACCATGCTTGGCCCCTCGGGGTCGGGCAAGACCACTTGTCTGATGATGCTGGCCGGGTTCGAGACAGCGACGCATGGCGAGATTTTGCTGGACGGGCAGCCGATCAACAACATCCCGCCGCACAAGCGCGGCATCGGCATGGTATTTCAGAATTACGCGCTGTTTCCGCATATGACCGTGGCCGAAAACCTCGCCTTCCCGCTGGAGGTGCGCAAAATCGGCAAATCCGATCGCGAGGCCAAGGTCATGCGCGCGCTGGACATGGTGCAGATGGGCGAGTTTGGCGGCCGCCGTCCGGCGCAATTGTCAGGCGGGCAGCAGCAGCGCATCGCGCTGGCCCGCGCTTTGGTGTTCGAACCCGAACTGGTCCTGATGGACGAACCGCTTGGCGCGCTGGACAAACAGCTGCGCGAACATATGCAGTTCGAGATCACCAACCTGGCGCATAATCTGGGCATCACCACGGTTTATGTGACCCATGACCAGACAGAAGCCTTGACCATGTCGGACCGGGTTGCGGTATTCGATGATGGCCGCATTCAACAATTGGCCCCGCCCGATGAGCTGTATGAGGCCCCCGACAACAGCTTCGTCGCGCAATTCATCGGTGAAAACAACACGCTGATGGGCAATGTCGAAAGCATCATTGACGGCGTTGCGGTGGTCAAACTGGATGATGGCGAATTGATCGACACCATTCCGGTCAATGTCAGCAATGTTGGCGACCGCACGCTGGTTTCGATCCGGCCCGAACGGGTTGAGTTCAACAAGGAGCGCCTGCATCCCGGCGCGCATACGGTTCATGCCGAGGTGCTGGAATTCATCTATATGGGTGACATCTATCGCACCCGGCTGCGCGTTGCCGGCAACGATGATTTCATCATAAAGACCCGCAACGCCCCCGATCAACGCCGTCTGCAACCCGGCGAGATGATCGAGATTGGCTGGCGACCACAAGATTGCCGGGCGCTGGACGCCTGAGCAAATGAGCACCCCGACGGAAGATCCGAACGGGGGCCTTTCACCAAGAAAAGACGACCAACAGAGGAGAAGAAAATGAAACTCAAATCAGCGATTCTGCTGACGATGGGCACGGTTCTGGCCGCGCCCATGGCATTTGCCGATAGTGACATGGCCGACAGCATGACCATGGTCAGCTGGGGCGGTGCCTATCAGCTGAGCCAGGTCCGCGCCTATGTCGAACCCTATCAGGCGTTGAATCCGGGCTTTGAAGTTCTGACCGATGAAAGCTCGGGCGAGGCCGTGGCCCGTCTGCGCGCGATGAACGAAGCCGGCAACGTGACCTGGGATGTCGTCGATGTTGTGGCCGCCGATGCGATGCGTCTGTGCGATGAAGGCCTGGCGATTGAAATCGACCCCGACACGATGCTGGCCCCCGCGCCCGACGGCACGCCGGCCTCGGAGGATTTCGGTGACCTGATCGTCAGCGACTGCTTTGTCCCGCAGATCGTTTATTCCACCACCTTCGGCTATCGCACCGATGTCGAGGCCTGGGGCGGACGTGAGCCCGACGATATCTGCGACGTGTTCGACCTGGTCAACTTCCCCGGTCAGCGTTCGCTGGAACGCCGCCCGATCGGCAACATGGAATGGGCGCTGCTCTGCTCGGGCGTTGCCAAGGACGACATCTATGACACGCTGGAAACCGAGGAAGGTATCGCGATGGCCTTTGCCATGCTCGACACCATCGCCGACAGCACCGTCTGGTGGTCCTCGGGAGCCGACACGCCGCAGCTTCTGGCTGATGGCGAAGTTGTGCTCGGCTCGACCTATAACGGACGTCTCTTCAGCTTGATCGAAGAGCAGAACCAGCCGGTGGCGATGATGTGGGACGCACAGGTCTTTGACCTGGACGGCTGGATCATCCCTGAAGGTCTGCCTGAGGATCGTCTGGCGCGCGCGCTGGATTTTGTCCGCTATGCGACCGACACTCAGCGTCTTGCGGATCAGTCGCAGTACATCTCCTACGGACCGGCGCGGGCCTCTTCGGCTCCGCTGGTCGGCCTGCACGCTGATCTGGGGATCGAAATGGCACCGCATATGCCGACCGATCCTGCCAACGCGCAGAACACCTTCCTGTTCAACTATGAATGGTGGGCCGATTACCGCGACGACATGGACGCCCGTTTCCAGGCGTGGCTGTCGCAGTAAGGCCGGCGTGGCGGCGGGGAAACCCCCGCCCTACGGCTTGAAAACACAAGGCAAGGCGGGGGTCTTCCCGCCTTGCCCGCCCGAACCCACCAAAAAAGGCGCGCCAGAATGCCCAAAGGCTATATCATCGGCCACGTCACCGTGACCAACCCAGATACCTACCCGGAATATATTCGTCGTAACACGCCTGTTCTGGAGGGGCTGGGGGCCAGTTTCATTGTCCGGGGTGGACAGAGCCAGGTGGTCGAAGGGCAGGCCCACGCGCGCCATGTCGTGATCGAATTTCCGAGCTATGAGGCGGCGCTGGCGGCCTATCACGACCCCGATTACCAGGATATAGCAGAGATCCGCAGAGCAAGTGGCGAGAGCGTGATCATCGTTGTGGAAGGCACCTGAGACATGACCGACGCCGCCGCGCAAACCGCGCCCGCCGATACCGGACCTGTTCTGGCCGCAGATGGCCGCCCGTTGAAGGCAAGCCTGAGCCGCGCCTTGCGGGCGCAGAAAATCCGGGCGCTGATGCTGATTGCGCCGCTTTTGCTGTTTATCCTGATCACCTTCATCTTTCCCATCGGGGATATGTTGTTCCGCTCGGTCGAGAACCAGATCGTCAGTGACACGCTGCCGCGCACCGTGGCGGCGCTGCGTGATTGGGAAGAAACCGACGCCCCGCCGCCCGAAGATGTCTATGCCGCGCTTTATGTGGATATCCTGGTTGCTGCGGAATTTCGTCTCCACACCCGCGTCGGCAGCCGCCTGAACTATGAAATGACCGGAATCTCGTCGCTGTTCCGCCGCTCGGGCAGGGGCGTTGGCCGGTTCGGAACCGATATCTACACCGATCAATTCGTGGCGCTGGATGCGGCATGGGCGGACCCGGTGACCTTTGCGACCATACTGGACGATGCCGATTTGCGGGCCAGCCTGAGCGAAACGGCGTCTGCATATGACAGTTGGGTCGAAGTGATTGTCGAGATCGAGGAAGAAGACCCGGGCGTCGAACAGCCCTGGGATTTTGTCTATACCGCGCTCTATCGGGATCTGGCGGCAGGCGCTGATATCGCTGACAATGCGTTGCTTGCTGCCGCGGCCACGGCCGTAACCGGGTTCGAGACGGTTTCGCTGCGCGATCAGTTTGCCGAAATAAGCGAGGATTGGCTCGACCCTGCGGTATTTGAAACCATCCAGCTTTATTCGGGCAATTACACGCCCGGTTATTTCCTGACCGCCGCGGACCTGCAACTGACCAACGAAGGTGTTCAGGTGCAGGACGAAGATTTCCGCATCTACATCACGCTCTTTAAGCGCACCATCTTCATGTCGTTGATCATCATGGGCAGTTGTGTGTTGCTTGGATATCCGGTGGCGTTCCTTTTGGCCAATCTGCCGATGCGCACGTCGAACATGTTGATGATCCTGGTGCTGCTGCCGTTCTGGACATCGCTTTTGGTGCGGACATCGGCCTGGAAGGTGTTGTTGCAGCAACAAGGCGTGATCAATGACATCCTGGTCTGGGTTGGCCTTGTCGCCGACGACAACCGGCTCGCCCTGATCAACAACCAGACCGGCACCATCATCGCAATGACCCATATCCTGCTGCCGTTCATGATCCTGCCGCTTTACTCTGTGATGCAGACCATCCCGACAACCTATGTGCGTGCCGCCAAATCACTGGGCGCGACCGACTGGACAGCTTTCTGGCGGGTGTATTTCCCGCAAAGCGTGCCCGGCATCGGGGCGGGGTGTATCCTCGTCTTCATCCTGTCCATCGGCTACTACATTACGCCCGAACTGGTGGGTGGCCGCACCGGCACATTCATTTCCAACCGGATCGCCTATCACATCTCCAATTCGCTGAACTGGGGTCTGGCGGCAGCGCTTGGAACCATCCTGTTGGTCCTCGTGCTGGCCCTTTACTGGGCCTATGACCGGATCGTCGGCATCGACAACGTGAAACTGGGGTAAAGAAAATGAGCCTTCCAATCTATGCCTCACCCGGACAGCGCATCTGGTATTATACGTTTCGCGTCATCTGTGGGTTTGTCTTTTTCTTCCTGATCGCGCCAATCATCACAATCATCCCGCTCAGCTTCAACGCACAGGATTTCTTTACCTTCACGCCTGAGATGTTGCGGCTGGACCCGGCGGGCTATTCGCTGCAGCATTACGTCGATTTCTTCACCAACCCCGATTGGCAGCAGCCACTGTGGAATTCAGTGCGTATTGCACCGGTGGCGACGTTGTTGTCGGTTTCGCTTGGCACTCTGGCGGCCATCGGGTTGAGCCAGAGCCATGTGCCCTTCAAGGGCGTGATCATGGCCATCCTGATCTCGCCGATGATCGTGCCGCTGATCATCTCGGCGGCGGGGATGTATTTCTTCTACAGCCGGATCGGATTGCAGGGCACCTATCTGGGCGTGGTGCTGGCGCATGCCGCACTTGGCATTCCCTTTGTCATCATCACGGTGACGGCGACGCTGGTGGGGTTCGACAAATCTCTGACGCGGGCCTCGGCATCGCTTGGGGCCAACCCGGTGACGACGTTTTTCAAGATTCAGATGCCCTTGATTCTGCCGGGCGTGATCTCAGGGGCCTTGTTTGCCTTCATCACTTCGTTTGATGAGGTTGTGGTGGTTCTGTTTGTCGGCTCGGCCGGTCAGAAAACCCTGCCCTGGCAGATGTTCATCGGCCTGCGCGAACAGATCAGCCCGACCATTCTGGCGGTTGCGACAATTCTGGTGGCTGTTTCGATCGTGTTGCTGACGACGGTGGAATTGTTGAGGCGGCGATCTGAACGGCTGCGGGGACTGAGCCCGGGTTGAGGATTTGAGCGGCGGCTTCGAAAAACGGTGCCGCCGTTTTTCTTTGCCATGCAGGGTTTCGCCGCGCGTGCCGTGCGCC
>CAXBGQ010000182.1:0-6472 GCA_963975135.1 uncultured Nioella sp.
CAAGGTTCGGAAATCGGCCATTTGCGGCACCGATGTGCATATCTGGAAATGGGATGAATGGTCGGCTCGCACCGTGCCGGTGCCGATGGTGGTGGGCCATGAGTTCTGCGGCGAGATCGTCGATTGCGGGGCTGCGGCGGTGAAATTCAAGATCGGGCAGCGGGTGTCGGGCGAGGGGCATATCACCTGCGGCATTTGTCGAAACTGCCGCGCCGGTCGCGGGCATTTATGCCGCAATACCAAGGGCGTGGGCGTGAACCGGCCCGGATCCTTCGCGGAGTATCTGTGCATCCCCGAGGCCAATGTCGTGCCCATCCCCGATGACATCCCCGACGAGATCGCGGCCATTTTCGACCCGTTCGGCAATGCGGTCCATACCGCGCTGTCCTTTGATCTGGTGGGCGAGGATGTGCTGGTCACCGGGGCGGGGCCGATCGGGATCATGGGCGCGCTGGTGGCGCAAAAGGTGGGCGCGCGAAAGGTCGTGATCACCGATATCGCGCCCTACAGGCTGGACCTGGCGCGCCGGATGGGGGTGCAGCATGTGGTCGATGTCAGCCGCGAACACCTGCGCGACGTGATGGATGAGATCGGCATGACCGAAGGCTTTGACGTGGGTCTTGAGATGTCGGGGGCCGCCGATGCGCTGCGCCAGATGATCGCGCGGATGAATAATGGCGGCAAGATCGCCCTTCTGGGTATCTCGCCGACCGAATTCGCGGTGGACTGGAACAGCGTCATCTTCAAGATGCTGCAGGTAAAGGGCATCTACGGGCGCGAGATATTCGAGACCTGGTACAAGATGATCGCGCTGGTGCAATCGGGGCTGGACCTGACCGATCTGATCACGCACCGGATTTCAATCGACGCGTTTGAGGACGGGTTTGCCGCGATGATTTCGGGCGAGGCCGGGAAGGTAGTGATGGATTGGGGCTGAGGTTCTTATGGAGCCGCGCCATCGCCGTCACGCGGGGTGGCGACGGAACGCATGTTCGGGCCACTTAATCTCCGCCAAGTCCGAAATACCTCAATAGGGTGCACTGACTTCAACAAATCGCCGCCCCGGGGGGCGGTCTCTCTCACATCGCATGGCGATGTGATGCCGACAGGCGATTGCCTTGCAATCGCCGAGAGGCGGCGATGGCGCGGCGGCCCAAGGGCCTTGATTCCGCGCCGGGGCGATCCTTACTGGTCGAATACCATCCGAAACCCCTGATGGGTCGTGCTGCTGTCGGGCGAATTGCCGGTGCGCGCCGCGATGCGGTAGCGGTAGCAATAGGATCGGTGGCAGAGGAATGATCCGCCTTTCAAGAGCTTGAACCCCTTTCTGGCGGCCATATGCGCGCGGGCCTCGCGCCGCATTGACCGGACCTTGTAGGGCTCGGCCGTCCATTCCCAGACATTGCCCGCCATATTGTAAAGCCCGTAGCCATTGGGCTGGAACGATTGCGCCGGGGCGGTTGTGATATAGCCATCGGCGGCGGTGTTGATCTCCGGGAAACGCCCCTGCCAGATATTGCAGGGCAGCGTTTTGGTGTCGTCCGGTTCGCCCTGCCCCCACGGAAAGCGCACATCGCCAAGCCCACCGCGCGCGGCATGTTCCCATTCCGTCTCAAGCGGCAACCGCCCCCCGACCCATCCCGCATAGGCGCCTGCGTCAGACCATGAAACCTGCACGACCGGGTGATCGGGGTGGCAGGCCGCCTCCGATCCCGGCCCGTTCGGGGCGGCCCATGTCGCGCCCTCGACACGTCGCCACCATTGCACCTCGGCCACGGCCCGGGTCGGGCCGACGCTGTCGGGCACCTGCATCCAGAACACGAAGGACCAGCCAAAGCGCTCGGCCTCGGTCACGTAGCCGGTGGCGGTGACGAATTCGGCAAACTCGGCATTGGTGACCGTGGTTGCGGCCATCTTGAAGGGTTCGAGCTTCACGTGGCGCAGCGGGCCTTCGCTGTCGATGGGGATCTCGGCCCTGTCGGTGCCGACAAGTGCGGTGCCGCCGGGAATGTCGACCAATTCGCCGGGATAATGCCCGCCGGTCAGCGGCCCGGGCGGTGATGTGGGGCCTTTGCGGCCAGAGGGGGGGCAACAGCCGGTCGCCATCGGACACCTCTCCTTGCCGGATTCATCTAGGCCCCGTTCTGCGCCATCAAGGACGGCGCGTCCAGATCACCCGGCCGCTTTCACCGTGCTCTGCCAATCGGGATGGCTCCAGGGGCGTTTGTTCGACGGGGCCAGCATGCCCTGCCCCAGAATGTGATCGGCGGCCTTTTCGCCGGTCATGATCGAGGGCGCGTTGAGATTTCCATTGGTGATGCGCGGAAAGATCGAGCTGTCGGCCACGCGCAGCCCGTCCACACCGATGACGCGGGTTTCGGGATCGACCACCGCCATCGGATCATCGGCGGCACCCATCTTGCAGGTGCCGCAGGGGTGATAGGCGCTTTCGGCATGTTCGCGGATGAAATCGTCGATCTGCTCGTCGCTCTGCACGCCCTCGCCGGGCTGAATCTCGCGCCCGCGATGCGGGTCAAACGCGGCCTGGCCAAAGATCTCGCGCGTCAGGCGCACGCAGCGGCGGAACTCGGTCCAGTCATCGGGGTGGCTCATGTAGTTGAAGGCAATGCGCGGGGCGGCGGCGGGATCAGACGAGGCCAGCGTGACCGCGCCGCGCGATTTCGACCGCATCGGCCCGACATGGGCCTGAAACCCGTGACCATCCGGCGGCACCTGCCCGTCATAGCGCACCGCGAGCGGCAGGAAATGATACTGGATATCGGGATAGGGAATGCCGGGGGCCGAGCGCAGGAAGGCCGCCGATTCAAACTGGTTCGACGCACCAAGCCCGCGCTTGGTAAAGAGCCATTGCGCCCCAATGAGCGCCTTGCCCCAGAGGTTGTAATAACGATAGAGCGTGATCGGCTGCAGGCTGGCCTGCTGGAAGTAGATCTCCAGATGGTCCTGAAGGTTCTGCCCCACGCCGGGCCGGTCGGCGACGACATCAATGCCATGCTCTGCCAGATGCGCACCCGGTCCGACACCCGAGAGCATCAACAGTTTCGGGGAATTGATCGAGGAGGCCGAGATAATGACCTCGCGGTTGGCCCGCACGGTTTCGATCCGGCCGCCCCGGTCGATCTCGACCCCGGTGGCGCGGCCTTGCTCGATCACCACGCGGCGCGCGAGACAGCGGATCATGGTGCAGTTGGGGCGCTTGAGCGCGGGGCGCAGATAGGCATTGGCCGCCGACCAGCGCCGGCCCTTCCACACCGTCGCCTCCATCGGGCCGAAGCCCTCCTGCTTTTCGCCGTTGTAGTCGTCGGTGGTCTCGAAGCCCGCCTGCCGCCCGGCTTCGACAAAGGCGGTGAACAGGGGGTTTTTGCGCGGCCCCCGCGTGACATGCAGGGGGCCACTTTGCCCCCGCCAGGACGGATCGCCGCCATGGCCGCCCGAATGCCAGTGTTCCATGCGCTGGTAATAGGGCAGCACATCGCCGTAGCCCCAACCGGCGGCACCGCTTTCTTTCCAATGATCGAAATCGCCGGCATGGCCGCGCACATAGACCATGCCGTTGATCGAGGAGGACCCGCCAATGACCTTGCCGCGCGGACAGGCCAGACGGCGGTTCGCCAGATTGGGCTCAGGCTCGGAGGAAAACCCCCAATCATATTGGCGCATGTTCATCGGATAGCTGAGCGCCGAGGGCATCTGGATGAACGGGCCCCAATCGGTGCCGCCATATTCCAGCACGATGACCGAATGCTTGCCGTTTTCAGAGAGCCGGTAGGCCAGCGTCGCACCGGCCGAGCCCGACCCGATGATCACATAATCCGCCTGCATCGCCGCCCTGCCCCTTTCACTGGAAATCTTGTTGGTCGCTTCCGGTGTCTTATCGCGCCGACAAGGCCCGGCCATCGCGTCCAATCCGGACGCCTTTTGGCCCGCAAACGGCAAATCATGCGGCGTCTGCGGCGCGGGGCACGATGCTACCCGTTTTTCGCAGGCATCCCCGCCACATAGACCTGTGCGATGGCCCGGTCATCGCCCATCATCTGCAAAACAAAGAGCTCTTCCGACAGGGTCCGGGTCCGTTCCATCCTGAGCGCCATGGCCCCGGTCGCGCGCGCATCCAGCACCACGATATCGGCATCCGATCCGGCGGCCAATGTGCCGATCCTGTCCTCCAGCCCCAGGACCACGGCATTGCCGCGCGTGATCCAGTGAAAGGCGCGCAAAGGGTGCAGAGGTTGGCCCTGAAGTTGCAGGATCTTGTAGCCCTCGTTCAGGGTTTGCAGCATGGAATAGCTGGTCCCGGCCCCCACATCGGTTGCAATGGCGTTGTTGATGCCGCGCGCCGTCAGCCCGGCATCGTCAAACAGGCCGCTGCCGAGAAACAGGTTGGAGGTCGGGCAGAATACCGGATGCGCCCCGGTCTCGGCCAATGCATCTATCTCGCGCGGCTGCAAATGGATCGCGTGGCCAAGCAGGGTTTTGGGGCCAATCAGGCCGCGAGTTTGATAGACATCCAGGTAATCGCGCGCCTTGGGGTAAAGGCTGGCGGTATAGGCAATCTCATCGTGGTTTTCCGACAGATGTGTCTGCACGTAGCAGTCGGGGTGCTCTGCCGCGAGTGCGCCCGTCATATCCAGCTGTTCGGGCGTCGACGTGATGGCAAATCGCGGCGTGATCGCATACTGCGCCCGCCCCGCCCCATGCCATTTTGCAATCAGCGCCTTGCTGTCATCATAGCCGGATTGGGGCGTATCGCAGAGGCCATCGGGCGCGTTGCGGTCCATCATCACCTTGCCGCCAATCATGCACATGTCGCGCCGGGCGGCTTCCTCGAAAAACGCATCGACAGAGGCGCTGTGAACCGAACAATAGGCCGCCGCCGTGGTTGTGCCATGGGCGATGATCTGGTCATAGAACCGGGTCGCCATCGCCGCACTGTGAGCAGGATCGACAAAGCGGGTTTCCTCGGGGAACGTGTAGCTGTTCAGCCAATCCAGGAGCTGCGCCCCCCAGGACGCAATGACCTGCACCTGCGGAAAATGGATATGCGGGTCGATGAACCCGGCCATCAGAAGATGCGGCCTGTGGTCAATGATCTTGGCCCCTGCGGCGGCGGCGCTGATATCGGCATAGCGGCCTGACGCAATGATTTTGCCACCCCGGATCAGGATCGCGCCATCGGCCTCATAGCGATATGCGCCGGTATCATCCGGGCCCTGCGGCTCGGCCGAAAAGCTGAGCGTGCGGCCGCGCAGAAGGGTCAGCTGCGATGTCATAGGCGGTCATCCCGTTGGCAAAAAGCATGAAAGAAGCCCGCGCTGCGTGGTGTCCAGCCAACCGAGCAGGCCGTCGTCAGAGTCGGGTGCCACCGTCATACGCTGCGCTGCACCCCTCTGAAAATGGCTGCAATCGGAAAAGACTATCAACGGATCATTGATAAAAACCGGGCCGGATGGCACTATGATGGCGGCCCACGCCCCCCTTGGAAAAAGGCCCGGCAGATGTCCTATATCGAAAGCCTGCGGCTCTTTACCCGCGTGGTCGATCTTGGCTCGATCACCTCGGGCGGGCGCGATCTGCGCCTGACGCCTGCGGTTGCCAGCAAGCGTATCAAGGAGCTTGAGGCCCGTCTTGGCGTGCGTCTGTTCAATCGCACCACGCGGTCGCTGTCGCCGACCGAGGTGGGTAAGGTGTTCTATGCCGAGGCGTTGAAAGTGCTGGAGGTTCTGGATGCCGCCGAAACGCGCGTCGCCAATTTTTCCGACGCACCGCGCGGCACAATCCGCATTACTGCGCCCCTGGGGGCCGGGCGCAGGGTCATCGCGCCACTGGTGCCCGAATTTGTCGCCGCCTACCCCGAAACCGAAATTCAAATGCGCCTGTCCGACCGCAAGGTCGATATGATGGCCGACAGGCTGGACGTGGCGTTTTTCATCGGCTCTCCGGGCGACAGCACCATGAAGCTGCGCAAGATCATGACGTGCAATCGCGTGCTCTGCGCCGCCCCCTCCTATCTGGCGCGCTGCGGCACCCCGGCGACTCCCGATGATCTGTTGCTCGAAACCGCGAACTGCCTGCTGTTGCGCTATCCCAGGTCGCCGGAATATTTCTGGGTGCTGGAGACAGTGTGCGGCCCCCGCAAGCTGGAGGTTGCCGGCAAATACGACGCCGATGATGGCGATGTTCTGACCGATTGGGCGCTTGCCGGCCACGGCATCGCCAACAAGCCGCGCTTTGACGTCGCCGATCATCTGGAAAGCGGCGCGCTGGTCGAAGTTCTGCCACAGACGCCGCCGGTCGCCTCAACCTTCGGCTGTCTCTACCCGCATCGCAAATTGCAGGATCCGAAGGTCCGGCTGTTTGTCGATTTCGTCATCGACCATTGCGGCTGGCTGCGATCGGGTGACCTGAGTCCCAAGTTTCCTCCACTTGGCGGAGAGTCCCTGGGTTTGGTTTG
>CAXBGQ010000183.1:0-6426 GCA_963975135.1 uncultured Nioella sp.
CACCACCCGGACGAGGAACGGCCTGCCTGTCGTCCGCTGCGCACCTCGCCCGCCTATGACCGGCAGGCCGCGCGCGGGGCGCAGTTCGGGTTCGTCAATGGTTGGGAGCGTCCCAATTATTTCGGGCCGCTCGACGCACCGGAAAACTTCGACCATGACGCGCGGTCTTTTCGCCGGGGCGGTTGGTGGCAATATGCATTCGAAGAAGCGAAGGCGGTGCGCGAAGGCGTCGGCCTGATCGACGCCACCGCCTTTACCAAACATGTCGTCAAAGGGCCCGGTGCCACCGCGTTCCTGGACTGGTTCACCTGCAACAAGCTGCCGAAAGTGGGCCGGATCAACCTGACCTATGCGCTGACGGGGCATGGCACCACGCGCACCGAATACACCATCGTGCGCAATGGCGAAGATGACTATTATCTCGTTTCCGCCGGAGCCTGGACCGAATATGACGCCGATTATCTGCGCAAGGCGGCCACCGATAAGGTGCCCGAATTCGGCTATATCGAGATCCAGGACGTGACATCGCAATGGGGCGTTTTCGCCATCGCCGGGCCAAAATCGCGCGACGTTCTGCGCGAGGTGATCAAGGATGCCGATCCCGAAACGGCGCTCTCGAACAAGCGCTTCCCGTGGCTCACCGCACGCCGGATCGAGCTTGGCATGTGCCCGGTCAACGCCATCCGCGTGGCCTATACCGGTGAGCTTGGCTGGGAACTGCACCACCCGATCGAGATGCAGAATTACCTCTTTGATTTGCTGGAGAAGGCCGGAGAAAAACACGGGCTGAAGCTGGTCGGCGCGCGGGCGCAGAACTGGCTGCGGCAGGAAAAATCCTACCGCGCCTTCGGCACTGAACTCGGCCGTGATGCCACCCCGCTCGAGGCCGACCTGCCGCGTTTCGTCGATCTGGATAAGGACTTCCACGGCAAGGCCGCGATGCAGGACAAGGGCATCCGGTCAAAATGCGTGACGCTTTTGATCGACGGGCCGGATGATGCCGACCCCTGGGGCCGCGAGGCGCTCTATGACGGCGACACCAAGGTGGGCCGCCTGACATCGGGGGGCTATTCGGTGGCCTTCGGCAAATCCATCGGCATGGGCTATGTCACCCCGGATCTGGCCGTTCCCGGCCAAAGGCTCAAGGTCAAGATGTTCGACAGGCTCTGGGATGCCGAGATCACCGAGGACAGCCCCTACGACCCGAAAAACGCGGTAATCCGCGTGGATGGGTGAGCCCGGCAAAGACCGGGCGCATCGTCGGAGGTTTTGTTTTATCCTTTTTCCAGCGGGTCCAAATCTGCGAAAGGAGAATTTTGATGTCGATATTGAGAATGCTGCAACAGGCGCAGGGCGGTCAGGGGCTGGGGCAGCTTGCCACGCAACTGGGCCTGGACGAGGGACAGGCCAACAGCCTGACCGAAATGCTGGCCCCGGCAATTGGCTCGGCGGCGAACCGGCAGGCGCAATCGGGCGGATTGGGAACGCTGCTCGGGTCGCTGCGTGGCGAAGACCAGGCCGCGAATTTCGACGATGCCGCCGCCGCTGCCAGCCCGCAGGGGCAGGCTCAGGGGATGGATTTCCTGTCCGGGCTTTTGGGTGGGCGAACCCAGACCGAGGATCTGGCAAGCGAAGCCGCGTCCCGCGCGGGCGTCGATACTTCGGTGGTGCAGCAGTTTCTGCCTGCGCTGGCTGCGATGGCGCAGGGCGGGCTGCAACGTCAGGTGCCCGATAGCTCGATTGACGGGCTGCTGGCGGCCGAAAGCGCGCCATCGGGCGGGCAGGGCCTGATGGGAATGATCGGTGGCATGCTTGGTGGCGGTCAGACCGGGCAGGCGGGCGAAGGCGCGCAGGCCGGTGGGGCGGCTGCGATGCTCGGCCAGTTGCTGGATGCCGATGGCGATGGCTCGGTCATGGATGACGTGCTTGGCCGTCTGATGCGCTGAGCCATGTGAAACGGGCGGCCCTGCGACCGCCCGTTCCTTTCTCAATGTGTTGGCCCTTCCTTACGGGATGAAAACCTGAAGCGACGAAACCTCGTTGTTCAAGAACCCGCCCAACACGTTCTCGCTGGCGGTAACGACGCGGCAGAACCCGCCCAGATTGGGATCCCGGCAGAGCCGCACCTGCACCGCGCCGGTGATCTGGACCGAGGTGATCCGGTCATCGGCATCGGTTGGCAGGTTGTTCAGCGTGACAACGCCGCGGCAGAAGTTTTCGCCACCGAAATTGGGCAGATCGTAGAAACAGGCGCGATTGCCTGCCGGCGGTGGCGGCGGAGCGGCTCCGGCAAAGACCTGTAGCGACGAGACCCGGTTGTTCAGGAGCCCGCCAAGCTGACCTTCGCTGTTGCTGACGACCCGGCAATAGCCGCCCAAATTGATGTCCTGACACAGCCGAACCTCAACAGCGCCATTGATCAGCACCGATGTGATCCGGTCATCGGCATCGGCTGGCAGGGAATTGAGAAGCACCGGACCCCGGCAGAAACCCGCGCCGGTATAGTTGGGGTCGTCATAGAAACAGACCTGATTTGTGCCAGCGGGCGGGGCTGCCCCGCCAGCACCGGCACCAGCGCCGCCCGAACCATCGCCACACGTGATGGAAAACCGGGGTCCATCGGCGGTTATCACCAGGTTGAACCGGCACCCCGGGTCGGGAACGCCAGCCCCGGGAACCGCGGTCAGATAGGTCGAACTGACCCATCCTGACGGCCCGGCATGGGTGATGTAGCACCAGCCGCTGGCCTGACATTCGGTCATATCGACCACTTCGCCGGGGTCGAGCGTGTCAATGACGCTGAACCCCGCTCCCGGACCGGACCGCACGTTCAGATGTGTGGTGGCTGATGCCGGTGCGGCCTCAACGCCGCCCGTTGCGGCGAAAAAAGCAGCAACGGCTACCAGGATGAGTATTGGAATTGTTAGAAATCGCATGTCTTTACCTCCGTGCGTCGCGCCGGGGTGGAACGCCGTTCCCGGCGCTTCTGACAAGGGTTAGTTTAGCAGATCATGTCGCCAGGTGCCTTGCCGCGGGTCAAGGTCGCGAAAATATCATATCGGTTGATTGCCCGGTCTCGTCTGATGCTGCAAACCGCCGTTTCAGGCATCGCGGGCGGTGAATTCGTCGTAGCATTCCAGCGCCTTGGCGGCATACATCAGCGAAGGCCCGCCGCCCATCTGGATCGTCATGCCAAGTGCCTCGGCCAATTCGGAGCGGTTGCCACCGGCCTTGATCAAGGCGGCGATGTGAAAGCCGATGCAAGGCTCACAGCGGTCGGTGACCGAGATGGCGACGGCGATCAGTTCCTTGGTTTTGAGGTCCAGCACGCCGTCGGATTTGGCCGCCGTGCCAAGCTTGGCAAAGCCCTTGGTGACCTCGGGGTTGGCCTTGTTCAGCGCCCGCAGGGCGGTTTTCATATCATTTTGTTTCTGGGTCCAGCTCATCTGAGGCTCCGGGTTCCGGCAATAGGGCCCGTCCGGCAGATCACGCTTTGATAGGGGCCGCATTGATGCGGATCAAAGAGCGGCGCGGGCGATCAGCATGAGGTTGTTGGCGGGCATTGTTTCAACGCGGACGCTGAGCGGGCGCAGGCGGTGCTGCACCCAGGCAAGATCCTTGTAACCGGTGGTGGAGTCCTGGGCGCGCAGGCTGGCATGAAACCGGGCGTCGCCATCGCTGGTGGGCTGTCCGTCGCGCAGGAAGGGGCCGTAGACAAAGGCAGTGCCGCCCGGGGCAAGGGCGCGAGTGATCTCGGTCAGGGCGGTTGCGGCGGCATCCTTTGAGATGAGATGCAGCAGGTTGACCAGCAGGATCATCTCGACCGGGCCGTGGCGGGCTGACCAGCCGGGGGTGGCGGCGTCAAGCGGCAGCGGCGCGCGCAGGGTGTCGGGCCCGAAAAGCGCGCCCCAGGTGGCGATCGAGGCAAGGCGGCCCGCGTCGATATCGGTGGGCTGCCATTCGAGGCCGGGAAAGGCATGGGCGAAAGCCAGCGCGTGTTCGCCGGTGCCCGCGGCAAGCTCCAGCGCGCGACCCGATTGCGGGGCATGGGCCCGCAGGATGGCGTGGATCGGATCGAGGTTGCGCCGGGTGGCGGGCGCGGAGAGGCGCGCATCGGGTGCGGGCTCGCGCAAGATCGGCAGGGTAAAGTCCCGCGTCATGCGAAGCGCGCCGGGTTGAGGGCCGCGACGGTGCCTGCATCCAGCGCCGGGGGTCGACCCGCGATCAGATCGGCGACAAGCTGGCTGGCGGCGGGAGCGGTTTGAAACCCGTAGCCGCCCTGGCCCGCGACCCAGATGAAATCGGGCCTGCCCGGTGCCGGGCCGAGCACCAGCGTGCGATCGGGCGCGAAGGTCCGCAGACCCGCCCAGGAGGTTTCCAGCCGGGTGACTTCTTCGGTGACATAGGGCTGATAGCGGGCGATGCCTTCGGCCAGCACCATATCATCGGCCCAGGCATCATGGGGGGTGTTTACCGGGTCCTCCTCGGCGGGCGAGATCAGCCATTTGCCAGCGTCGGGCTTGGCATACCAGGTCTCGCCCGCGCCGATCAGCATCGGCCAGGCGCCGACATCATGGCCGCCGGGGGCAGGGATGCGCGCCATCGAACGGCGCAGGGGGGTAAGGCCGATTGGGGCGATCCCGGCCATTTCGGCGATCTGGTCGGCCCAGGCCCCGGCGGCGTTGACGAGGCTGCGGGCCGTGTAGGTTTCGGTGGCGGTGGTGACGTGCCACTGGCCGCGCTGGCGGGTGATGTCCGTGACATGGGCCTTGGTGGTGATCGTGGCACCATTTGCCCGCGCTTCCCGCGCGAAGGCCTGGATCATAAGGTCGGTGTCGATATCCCAAGCGGCAGCGTGATAGGCGGCGGCGGTGACGTGGCCGGGGTCGATAATCGGCACCATGGCGCAAGCCTCGCCGACGCTCATCGGCGCGAGGGCCATCGCAGTTATATCGGCGTCGAGCAGCGCCTCTTCGCCGCGTCCGGCGAGGAACATCAGCCCGCGCGGGCCGAGCAGGCCGGGGGTGGAGTGCATATGGTCGGCGGACGCACGGGAGAGCGAGACCGTCGGTGCATTGCCGTAATTGGGCTCAAATAGCGCGGCCGACCGGCCGGACGCGTGAAAGGCCAGCGCCGGCTCGGATTCGAGCAGCAGAACACTGCCCAGATGCGAGAGGCGCGCCGCCGTCGAGAGACCGGCAATGCCACCGCCGATAATGAGGAAATCGTGGATCATGGAGGGTGTGGTGGCATGGATATGTGCGCGGAGCAAGACGAGGCGACGGATGGCGCAGAACAGGGATGGCATGTGCGGGGGCCGCGCTGTCGGATGCCTCCCCTTACGGCTGCACCCGCACCGCCTGCCGGGCAATGGGCGGAGGTATTTCGGGCCAGGATGAAATGGGGTCATGGGGCACGAAAGAAAAGGCCCGCCGGATTGGGCGGGCCTTTCCCAGGTTGCATTTGGCAGGGATCAGTTCGGCACTTCGCCGGTGATGCCTTCGACATAGAAATTCATGCCGGCAAGCGTGCCATCATCGGCCATTTCGCCTTCGGCCAGCCAGACCGAACCATCCTGCCGGTTGATCGGGCCGGTGAAGGGTTGGTAGCTGCCATCGGCGATGCTTTCGGCCAACGCCATTGCCCGGTCGCGGACCTCTTGGGGAAGAGTGTCGGACATATCACCAATGGCGACCATGCCGGGCCCGATGCCATCCCAGGTATCGGTGCTTTCCCAGGTGCCATCCATCACCGCCTGAACGCGGGCTATGTAATAGGGGGCCCAGTCGTCGATGATCGAGGTGACGCGCGGCGCGGGTGCGAATTGCGCCATATCCGAGGCCTGGCCAAAGCCGATGATGCCGGCATCGGCCATCACCGTCATCGGCGCGGTGGAATCGGTGTGCTGCATGATCACATCAGCGCCCTGATCGATCAGCGCCTGTGCGGCCTCCGCCTCGACCGCCGGGTCGAACCAGGTATAGGCCCAGACCACGCGGAACTCGACATCGGGGTTCACCGCGCGGGCATGCAGGAAGGCCGAGTTGATGCCGCGGATCACTTCGGGGATCGGGTAGGAGGCGATATAGCCGACGATGTTCGATTCCGTCATTTCGCCCGCGATCTGGCCGATCACGGCCCGGCCTTCATAAAAGCGCGCCGAATAGGTCGAGACATTGGGCGTGTCGCGGCGGTAGCCGGTGGCGTGTTCGAACATCACGTTCGGGAACCGGGCCGCCACGTTGTTGGTGGGGTCCATATAGCCAAAGGATGTGGTGAAGATGAGATCGGCACCCGACAGCGCCATCTGCGTCATCACGCGTTCGGCATCGGCCCCTTCGGGCACGTTTTCGACATAGGTGGTTTCCACCGCATCGCCGAAATATTCTTCGACCGCGAGGCGGGCCTGGTTGTGTTCATAGGTCC
>CAXBGQ010000184.1:0-6387 GCA_963975135.1 uncultured Nioella sp.
TATGCAGCAGCGAAATGACGCAAGCAGGGAACAGACGAAAAACCGGGCCCTGCGCGGTGCGCGCGGCCCGGTTTTCCGATCAGCCCAGGGGAGAGGCTGGCGCTGATACCGATTACTGTTTCCGATTCGTGTTCAATCTAACGAAACCGGGACAAATCCGTAAACCGTTTCGTAATGTTTGAGCAGCCGCTGCAATCCGATCTTGAGCACGATCTTTCCCGACCGCGCCGACCATCCCAGACGTTTCTCGGCCGATTCCAGACCTTCCAGAAAACAGCACACCCGCATCACCACATCGGCCAGACCGGGGCCCATATCATCCAGCGCGCGGGTCACCCGGTCGCGCGCGGCGCGCGGGCCTTCGGCCATGCCGCCATCGGAAAACCCCGACCCGCGGTCGCTGCCGGTCAGGAATTTCTCCCAGTTCTGCGCCACGCGCGGGCCCATCTGGGCGCGCTCGAAATCCTCGCGCAGCTTTTCGCCGGCCTGCACCAGATCCATCGACAGGAAAGCCTTGCCGTCGCGGCCCTTGCGGCGCGCCAGCGTGGCCAGCGGAGATTCCGCAAGATTTACACGAATTTTACGGATCTTGCCGTCATCGGCGCGCACCGGCCTTTCGCCCCAAATCTGGTGCTGCGCCATGAAGGGCGTCGCTGCCTCGGCCATTTCCATGGGCGCGCGGCGGCGCTTGCGGTCCTCCTCGATCAGCCGTTTCAGGGCCGATTTTCCGGCCTCGGTGATGGTATAGACGCTGACGCGCCCGGCCCTGGCGGTGGCGATCCAGTCCTTCAGCGCAAAGGCATGCGCCACCTTGCGATCCAGCACCGCGGTGCGGGTCTGGGTGCCTTCGGGGCAGGTTCGCAGGACAATGGCCTTGTCCATATCCTGCGCCAGCACCAGCGTCGCATCGGTTTCGCAGAGCCTGCGCAGGATACGCCTGGCTTCGCGATTGATGGTCGTATCATCGGAAACCAGCGGGGGCCTGAGAGGTGCTGTCATGTGTTTGGGCTCCTTGCCGTTTGGAATTGTTTCAGGTTTGGAAACACAGGCCGCCTGAAGCGCGTCCAGCGCCTCATCCACCAAAGGATCCTCGCGCCGGGCCTCAAAGGCCTTGATCCGGCGCGCAATGGTCGAGGGGTGACGATCCGTGGCCCGCGCGATCTGGCGCACCGACGCGCCCTGGCCAGTATGATCAAGGTAATTGCGCGCGCCTTCCGGCAACCAATCCGGATAACGCACATCCAAGGTGAAATTCGTTCGACAAGCCATCGTCGTCCCCAACGCAAAACTGTGGATAACCTCGTCAAACCTTTGGGAATATTGATTACTGATTGGTTAAAATCTGTGGAAAACCATATGAATTGTTTCCAAATCGTAAACAAAAGCGGAACAAACGACCGCTGGAAAAAAGAAAACGCAACACCGCGGGGGGCCGGGTCAGCATGGAGGGACCGACTCACTCAACCCGAAAGGCCCGCTGCCCATGACCACGCTCGTTCAGGAACTTCGCCAGATGCACCGCCCCAACCTGCTGCTTCAGGCCGCCCGGATCGGCGCCGGAGCGCTGCTTCGCGCCGGGCGCGACCGCGCCGCCGGCGTGCAGGGCAGCGTGACCCGCCTGTTGAGTGAAGAGGCCGAGCTTGAGGAAAAGCGCACCCGTGGCGAGGCCAGCTATTCGCCGCGCCGCCATGTGGAGCTTTTGATGTCACTGCTGGCCGTGGCGCAGGGTGCGCGCGCGATCTGAGGCAGGGGGGGCGCGATGCCGACCGCACGCGCCCCCCGGTTCAGAGTTCAGACAAAGGCGTCTGGCATCTCTTCCTTGCGCTTGGCCATATAGGCCTTGAGCGCCTCGTCGATGCTAGGGTCCAGCGCCGGCTGCTGGTAATCCGACAGCAGTTTCTCGACCCGCGCGGCGGCCAACGACTGGGTGTCGCGCGCGCCTTCCTCGGCCCAGGTCTCATAGGGTTTGTAATCCAGCACCTCGGAGCGCCAGAACCCGGTCTTGAAATTGGCCTGGGTATGAGCGCAGCCCAGGAAATGCCCGCCCGGACCGACCTCGCGCAGCGCATCCATCGCCTGCGCGTTTTCATCGTAAGAAACGCCCGCCGCCAACTTGTGCAGGCTGCCCAGTTGATCGGCATCCATCACGAATTTCTCAAAGCTGGAGACCAACCCGCCTTCCAGCCAGCCACAGGAATGCAGCATGAAATTGACGCCCCCCAACAGACCGGCATTCAGCGAATTGGCGGTTTCATAGGCGGCCTGCGCATCGGGCAGCTTCGAGCCGGTGAACGAGCCCGCCGAACGGTAAGGCAGCCCCAGACGCCGCGCCAGTTGGCCGGTGCCAAGCGTGATCTGCGTCGCTTCGGGCGTGCCGAAGGTGGGGGCACCCGAATTCATGTCGATGGATGACACGAACGCCCCCAGGATCACCGGAGCGCCCGGCCGGATCAGCTGGCTGTAGGCGATGCCCGCCATCACCTCGGCCAGGATCTGCGTCAGCGTGCCGACCACCGAAACCGGGGCCATCGCGCCGCCGACGATAAAGGGCGAGATGATACAGGCCTGCCCGGCAGCGGCGTAATGTTCCAGCGCCCCCAACATGATCGGATCGAAGGTCAGCGGTGAGTTGATGTTGATCAGCGAAGTCATCACCGCGTTCTGATCGACCACATCGGCCCCAAAGAGGATCTTCGACATCTCGATCGAATCGAGTGCCCGCGAGGGTTCCGTCACCGATCCCATATAGGGTTTGTCGCTGAGCGACATATGCGCATAAAGCATGTCCAGATGGCGCTTGTTGACCGGCACATCGGTGGGTTCGCAAACCGTGCCGCCGGAATGGTGCAGCCATTTCGACATATAGCCGAGTTTCACGAATTTCTCGAAATCCTCCATCGTCGCATAGCGCCGCCCGCCATTCACGTCATGCACGAAAGGCGGGCCGTAGACCGGGGCCAGCACCATATTGCGCCCGCCGATGACAACCGATTTCGACGGATCGCGCGCCAGTTGGGTGAACTCGGACGGGGCCGTGGCACAAAGCTTGCGCGCCAGCCCTTTGGGGATGCGGACCCGGTCGCCCTCGATCTCGGCCCCGGCCTCGCGCCAGCGCTCCAGCGCCTGCGGGAATTCGACGAAGTTGACGCCGAGCTCCTCCAGAACGGTTTCGGCATTGGCCTCGATGATCTCGAGCGCCTCTTCGTTCAGGATCTCCAGGTTGGGGATGTTGCGTTCGATATATTTCGCGGTCTCGATATGAACGGCGGTGCGTTCGGCGCGCCGGGCCGCCCCGCCGCCGCCGCGCCCGCGGCGCCCTGCACGTGGCTGATCGTTCATCGTTGTGGCTCCTTCACGAGATCCCTGAGGTCGCCCCCTGATACTAACTGCCATCGAGGAGCCACCGGGCATTTGCGGCGATTGCGGGGGGAAAGCGACATTGGGCTTTCAAGTTGACCCTGATCAACGCGCGAAAGACGCAGCAGGCGTAGACTCGGCGGTGAAGGAAAGGAGGTCGCCATGGATTTCAGAAACAAGCGGCGCGCCCTTCACGGATTGAGTGGAGGGATTGGCGTTGTGGCCGGGTTGGCCGGGTTCGTGGGTGATTTCTACTCAGTCACGACAGCGGTTGTTCTGATGTTCGGCATTTGGATCATCGGGGCCACCTTGATCAACGTTCTGACGGACTGACCTGCGGATGCCGATTGGCGCGGTCCCATTGCCGAGCAAACCGCAAGGTTTGTTCCGCAATTGGGCGGCACGGGGTCGCCAGTTCAACGTTCAGGGTGCCGGACGGCTTCGGCATCACGTCTGTGTGTTTCCCCAAGATGGAAATGATGAATAATAGGTTATCACCCTGACCGCAGCCTCCGCTTTTGTGGTGGCCGCCGTTCCGGCACTGGCGGGCGGATTAGCCCCTGAGCCAGCACCACCGGTCGTTGTGGCACCTGCGCCGGTGATGGATTGGACGGGGGCCTATGGCGGCGTCCTTCTGGGGCTTGGTCAGGGCACCTATGGCAACGGCACCAGTTTCCCTGGCGATGGCGAGGGCGATTGGGATGGATCGCTTTACGGAATCGCCCTGGGCTATAATTTCCAGAGCGGCCGCATGGTCTATGGTGGTGAGCTGACCTATTCCGGGGCCAATATCGATGGCAGCGAAGTCTGTTTTAACCCGACCTTTCAATGCATGGGCGAGATCAGCAGCATTGCCACGCTGCGCGGGCGTGTCGGTTATCTTGCCGGGCCGTCGACCCTGATCTACGGGACCGCCGGTTTTGCCATGGCCGATCTCACCTTCGCGACCGATAACGGTGCCGGCCTCGGTGGCCAGCAATCCAGAAACGTCAACGGCTATGTTGTCGGTCTGGGGATCGAACACGCGGTTACCGACCGGTTGAACATCCGTGGTGCGTTGCTGCATTACGAGTTCAATGACGCCACCTATCAGACCGATACGCCCTACACCAATGTGGGCGGCGATCTGGACCAGTTGGAACTGGGGCTGGTGTTCCGTTTCTGACGATTTCGCTGCGCGGTCGACGCAAGAACACCGCGCAGCGCCCGTTTTACACCCGGTTCCCGGTCAGGTCGCGGTAGAGAGTTCCCAGGCAACGCTGCGCACGTGAACTTCGCCCATCAGGGGGGCCAGGGCCTTCATCAACCCTTCCTCATCGGGGTCGTCCATCATCACGGCGATCTCGAACAGGGTCTCGTCCTCATCCAACCCCTGGGACCGTTCCAGCCCCGCCACCTGCATACCGGGTTGGGACAGGCATTGGATGGCCAGCGCGCGCAAACGCGGTGCCTTGGCCGTGTTCACACCGATCATCACCCGGTATTCCAGCGTCGGCATGCTGCCCTTGCCGGTTTTGGTCTTGATCCATTTGACCAGCGGCCTGAGACCCAGATTGATGAACACCACAAATCCGGTCAGCATCCCGGCAAAAAAGAGCGCCCCGGCCCCCGCCATCACACCCACCGCCGCAGAACACCACAGCGTCGCGGCGGTGTTCAGCCCGTGCACGGTAAAGCCGTGGCGAAAAATGATGCCCGCACCCAGAAACCCGATGCCCGAGACAACCTGGGCCGCGACCCGTGTCGGGCTCACCTCATTTGGATAGAGCGCGGAGAACACCACGAACCCCGCCGCCCCAAGCGCCACCAGAGCATTGGTGCGCAGCCCGGCGGTGCGGCGGCGCAACTGCCGTTCGGACCCGATCAGCGCGCCACAGAAAAGTGCCAGTAACAGGTTTATCGCGGCAGCGGTGAGGGTGATGGGCAAGGGGGTGACCTCCGGTTCGGGAACGTCGTAGAGTGCCATAACATTTCGCTGAAATCTACCACCTAATGATAATACAGTGTTATCATGGTTTAATTCTCACGGCGCTGCCCACTTGCGCAGCTTCGCCCGCTGGCCTATGCGGCAATCCATGAGCCAGACATCCCATGACCGCCTTTTGATCATTGATTTCGGCAGCCAGGTGACGCAGCTGATTGCGCGTCGCCTGCGTGAGCTGAACATCTATTGCGAGATCCACCCCTATCAGAACGTCACCGACGATTTTCTGAGCGCCTTTGCCCCGCGCGCCATCATCTTTTCGGGTGGCCCCGATTCGGTGATGCGTGACGGCAGCCCGCGCCCGCCGCAATCGGCCTATACGCTTGGGGTACCGATCCTTGGCATCTGCTATGGCCAACAGGTGATGATGGCCGATCTGGGCGGCAAGGTGGAGGCCGGCGAACACGCCACGGCAGAATTCGGCCGCGCCTATGTCACGCCCACGCACACCCGCCCCGAGATCCTCGATGGCTGGTTTCTGGACGGGTTGGGCCGCGAACAGGTCTGGATGAGCCATGGCGATCATGTCTCTGACATTGCGCCCGGGTTTCAAGTCTTTGGCACCTCGCCCGGCGCGCCTTTCGCGATCACCGCCGATCTGGACCGGCAGTTCTACGCCGTGCAGTTCCACCCCGAAGTGCACCACACGCCCAATGGCAAGACGCTTTATGAAAACTTCGTGCGGCTGGCCGGGTTTTCCGGCGACTGGACGATGGGCGCTTACCGCGAAGAGGCGATTGCCCGCATCCATGAACAGGTCGGCGACAAACAGGTCATCTGCGCGCTCTCGGGCGGTGTTGACAGTTCCGTGGCGGCGGCGCTTTTGCATGAGGCGATCGGGGATCAGCTGACCTGCGTGTTCGTCGATCACGGGCTGTTGCGTCAGAACGAGGCGGTCGAGGTCGTGGCCATGTTCCGCGACCATATGAACCTGCATGTGATCCATGCCGAGGAACAGGATCTGTTCCTGGGTGAGCTTGACGGCGTCAGCGACCCCGAAACCAAGCGCAAGATCATCGGCCGGCTGTTCATCGACGTGTTCCAGA
>CAXBGQ010000185.1:0-6361 GCA_963975135.1 uncultured Nioella sp.
GGCGGGCGAGCGTCGGGCTTTGGCGCGCGCGGTAACGCTGGTGGAAAGCACCCGGCCCGATCACCGGAAACAAGCCACCGCGTTGCTGGAGGCGCTGGCAGGTCACGGGCGTCAGGCGCTGCGGGTCGGGCTGTCCGGCACGCCGGGGGTCGGAAAATCCACCTTTATCGAGGCCTTCGGCATGATGCTGACGGATCGGGGGCTGAAGGTTGCTGTGCTGGCAGTCGATCCCTCCTCCACCCGCTCGGGCGGCTCGATTCTGGGCGACAAGACCCGGATGGAGCGCCTGAGCCGGCAGAAAAACGCCTTTATCCGTCCCTCGCCCTCGCGATCGCATCTGGGCGGCGTGTCGCGGCGCACGCGTGAGGCGGTGGCGCTGTGCGAGGCCGCCGATTTCGATGTTGTGCTGATTGAAACCGTGGGCGTCGGCCAATCGGAAACCATGGTGGCCGAGATGTGCGATATCTTTGTGCTGCTGTTGGCCCCGGCGGGTGGCGATGAATTGCAGGGTGTCAAACGCGGCATCATGGAGATTGCCGACCTCATCCTGATCAACAAGGCCGATGGCGATCTGAAATCCACCGCCACGCGGACCTGCGCCGATTATGCCGGGGCGCTCAGGCTGATGCGCAAGCGCGCCCATGATCCCGATGGTTTCCCCAAGGCGATGCCGGTTTCCGCGATCGAAGGCGACGGGCTGGCGCTGGCCTGGGAGGAAATGCAGGCGCTGGCCGGTTGGCGGCGCGAGCATGGGCATTGGCAGGCGCGCCGCGCCGAACAGGCGCGGCACTGGTTCGAGGCCGAGGTGCGCGCGGGGCTTTTGGCGCAAATGACCGCCAGCCCCGACATTCGTGCCCGGTTGGCGGATCTCGGGGCCGAAGTGGCGGCGGGCAAGACCTCTGCGGATGTGGCGGCGGCCGCGATGCTGGCGACGCTGAAACGCTGAATCGAGTGCGGCCATTTGCGGATTATCCGTGGCGGCCTGGTCAAAACATGCGTAGTTTTGCCCGATTGTCACACCGCGCGCATTCCCCTTGCATTTTATCCCGTTTCGGCCCATATAGCGCCGGCGACGTTACCTCTATCGACCAAACTGCTCCTATCGGCTCAGTCTCTCGATCTTGCACTGACTTTGCCGACCTGCCGCATCCCGTGGGCAGTATTATAGGAGAAACGACGATGGCTACTGGCACCGTCAAATGGTTCAACGCAACTAAAGGCTTCGGCTTCATCGCGCCCGATGGCGGCAGCAAAGATGTGTTCGTGCACATCTCTGCCGTTGAGCGCGCAGGCCTGACCGGTCTGGCCGACGACCAGAAAGTGACCTTCGACATCGAGCCCGGCCGCGACGGCCGCGAAAGCGCGACCAACCTCGCACTGGCGTAAGGCTCTGCCCCCAATCTCGGGGCATTGACGAATTGAAAACGGGCGCGCCATAGCGGCGCGCCCGTTTTTCGTTCCGGCCCTACCCCCAGGGCGGGAGATAGAAACCGGCCTTGATCTGGTCCATCACCACCGTGGTCTTGAAGCCCTTTATATCGGGGTTGTCATGCAGGAAGGTGCGGGTGAATTCCTCGTATTCCTTGATGTCGCGGGCGCTGATGATCAGCATGAAATCGCTGTCGCCGGTGACGTAATAGGCGCTCATCACCACCGGTTCGCGGCGCACCGATTTCTTGAAATGGTCGATGATGTCGGCGCGTTCGCGCTCCAGCTTGACGGCGACGATCATGGTCAGGGTGCGGCCAAGCTCGGCCCCGGCCACCACTGAAATATCGCCGGTAATCACCCTGTCACGCCTGAGCCGCGCCAGCCGCCGCTGCACCGATGTCGGCGACAGGCCGACACGCTCACCCAGTTGGGTCGAACTCAGCTGGTTGTTCAACTGCACCTCGTGCAGGATCTTGCGATCCAGATCGTCCAGTTTACTCATATCATCCGCCCTATGCGCAGAAATTCGTCGGCTGACGGCCAAATTCGCAGAATTCCCCCGCCCACGACCGCTATGCTGCGCGGGAACTCATGCGAAAGACAAGCCTATGCTGACCAATGACCAACTGGCCCAATGGGACCGTGAAAATTTCTTCCATCCCTCCACCCATCTGGCGCAACATGCGCGCGGCGAAACGCCCACGCGGGTGATCACCGGGGGGCAGGGCGTGCATATCACCGACCGCGACGGGCGGCGGATGCTGGATGCTTTTGCCGGGCTTTATTGCGTGAATGTCGGCTATGGCCGCACCGAGATTGCCGAGGCGATTGCCGCGCAGGCCCATGAGCTGGCCTATTACCATTCCTATGTCGGGCATGGCACCGAGGCGTCGATCACGCTGGCCAAAATGATCCTCGACCGCGCGCCGGCCAACATGTCACGCGTCTATTTCGGGCAAAGCGGATCGGATGCCAATGAGACCAACATCAAACTGGTCTGGTATTACAACAACATCCTGGGGCGTCCGGAAAAGAAAAAGATCATCTCGCGCTGGCGTGGCTATCACGGCTCGGGGCTGATGACCGGATCGCTGACGGGGCTGGATCTGTTTCACAGGAAATTCGACCTGCCGCTGAGCCAGGTGATCCATACCGAGGCCCCCTATTACCTGCGCCGGGCCGACCGCGGCCTGAGCGAGGCCGCTTTTGCTGCCGATTGCGCCGAAAAGCTGGAGGCGCTGATTCTCGCGGAAGGCCCCGACACCATCGCCGCCTTCATCGGTGAACCGGTTCTGGGCACCGGCGGCATCGTGCCGCCGCCTGCGGGCTATTGGGCGGCCATTCAGGGCGTGCTGAAGAAATACGACATCCTGCTCATTGCCGATGAGGTGGTCACGGGCTTTGGCCGTCTCGGCACCATGTTCGGGTCGGATCATTACGGGATCGAGGCCGATATCATCACCATCGCCAAGGGGCTGACCTCGGCCTATGCACCGCTGTCGGGCTCGATCGTGTCCGACAAAGTCTGGCGGGTGCTGGAGCAGGGGACCGATGAAAACGGCCCCATCGGTCATGGCTGGACCTATTCGGCGCATCCCATCGGGGCGGCGGCGGGGGTGGCCAACCTGAAGCTGATCGACAGCCTTGGGCTGGTGGAAAACGCGGGCAAAATCGGCGCGTATCTATGTGCTGCCCTGCGGGACGCTCTGACCGATCACGGCCATGTGGCCGAGGTGCGCGGCGAAGGCCTGATGGCGGCCGTGGAATTTGCCGAATCGGTGGACCCGTTGAAACTGTTCGATCCCGCCCGCAAGATCGGCCCGGCGATTTCGGCGGCGATGGCGGCCGATGACGTGATTGCGCGGGCGATGCCGCAGGGCGATATCATCGGATTTGCGCCGCCCTTGTGCATCACCAAAGACGAGATTGATCATGTCGTGGACGTCACGCGGCGCGCGGTCGCGTCCGTGCTCGGATAATGCGTAGCGCGCGCTAACCTTTTCTTAACCCTGCCAGTGCAAGGATGGCCCTGCTTCAGACGATACAGCTCCAGAGTCGCGCCCGCCCGGATCCCCATTGGCGGGCGCGACGCCGTTTCAGGCCTGCGTCGGCATGGCCCCTGCATAGGTCTGCAACCCCTCCCGGCCCTTTGGCGTCAGGCTGTAAATCCCTTTTTCCACCCGCTCGAACCATCCGTAGTGATCGTCGCGCATGATCCGGGTGGCGTGGTCCACTCCGGTGGCCGCGCAGACCGCCGCGCCCTTGCTGGGGCCATGTGCCGCCAGATACACGGCACAGCGCAGCGCGTCCTGTCGGTAGGCCGTGACCAGCCCCACCCGCGTGGCACCGCCCTCATTGGGGTCGCCCACGCGGCGGGCAAATTCGCGCAACAGGCGCTGGCGTTTGGGTTTCGATATGCGCGGCGCATAGGGACCGGGATCGCAATGCACCTCGACCAGAGCATCGCGCAGCCGCACCGTGATCAGCCCCAGCCCCAACCGGCGCGCCAGCGCGGTGTTTTCCTTCAGTGCCTTCTGGAACCCCCGACCGGTGCCGCGCGGCACCGCCAGATAGACCAGATCGGCCAGCGCCAGCCGCGCCACGCCCTGATGAAACAGCGCCAGCGCGAAGCGGGTTTTCATCTCGACGATGACCGGCTCCTCGCCTTCGCGAACGCCAACCACATCGGCGGCCCCAACCTCGGATTTGACTTCATATCCCTGCGCCTGCAAATAGGCGCGGATCGGTGCATATAGATCGGTTTCCTTGACCATGGCCCAAAGGCTAGAAGCAGCACCCGCCCTTGTCACCCCAAAGCGGATGTTGTGCTTGACACTGGCAGGGCGGCGTCATATCCACCGGCCAGATTTAAGAGGGCGCTGACCCGTCTCAGCGCCCTTCTCCGTTTCTATGATCCGAGGATGAGCCCCATGTCGCGCGTGTGCGAATTGACCGGAAAAGGCCCGATGGTTGGCAACAATGTCAGCCATGCCAAAAACAGAACCCGTCGGCGGTTTTTGCCGAACCTGAACGAAGTGACGCTTGGCTCCGACATTCTGGACCGCCGCTTCAAGCTGCGCATTTCCAATGCCGCGCTGCGCACGGTCGATCACCGTGGTGGGCTTGACGCCTTCATGGTCAAGGCCAAGGATGATGAGCTGTCTGACAAGGCGCTGAAAATCAAAAAAGAAATCGTGAAGGCACAGGCCGAAGCCTAAGCGCTGACACCTGCCTGCCGATGAATTGAAACGGCCCCGGGAAATGACCCCGAGGGCCGTTTGTCATTTTGCCACCTCCCGTTTCGAGGTCAGGCCCCCTAAATGGGGGCATGATCCGTCTGGCAAGCATTCTGGCCGCAATCCTGCTGGCGATATCCCTGGCGCTGACCAGCATCAGCATGGACAGGGCGCGCGGTGGGATGCGCCTGTCGGCCCCGATGATTCTCTGCCCCGCCGGCGCACAGGCCACGGCCCATCACGATCCCGATCGCCAACGGCAGGGCCAACAGGCTCCGGCCTGCCTGGAATGCACCATGGGCGCGCTGATCCTGATTGGGATGGCACCGGCGGCGGTGTCCCTTGGTCATGGAACGCCCGTGCAGGTTGCCCGCATAACGCCCGCGCCCTATCTGGCCCCGATCGTGGCCGCACAGGCTCGCGGGCCGCCACGTATGTTCTGATCAAAAAAGCCAGAGGCATCAGACAAAAGGAGACGGCGAATGTCGTTCAAGATCATTTTTACCGCAGGGCTTGCCGCCCTGACCTTGCCCGCGCTGGCCGAGGCCCAGATGACTATTGAAAACGCCTACGCGCGCAGCTCGGGGCCGATGGCGCGATCGGGCGCTGCCTTTATGACGATCACAAATTCCGGCGACACCGATGACCGGGTGACCGGTGTTCTGTCGGATGCCGCGGCGCGGGTCGAATTGCACACCCATATCGGCGATGAAAACGGCATTATGCGGATGCGCCCGGCTCTGGACGGGTTCCCCGTCGCCGCGGGGGCCACACTTATGCTGCAACGCGGTGGCGATCATGTGATGTTCATGGGTCTGACTGCCCCGTGGCGGGATGGCGGCGAAGTCATCGTGACGCTTTTGTTCGAACATGCCGCGCCCATGGTGCTGAGAATTCCCATCGATCAGGATCGCCCCCCGAGATCCGGCTCCGCATCGGATTAGGCGTGCTTGCAGCGGTTCCGCAGACAATGCCACCGCAAGTCGACGAAACGCCCCGGCACCCCCGTTGTGGGCGCGCCGGCTATGGCATCAGTTCTTCCACCCATGCGGGCACCGCCTGCGTGGCGGGCCCCGCGATCACCCGGTCAAAGAGGCCGGGCATTCGAGATGGCTCCAAATTGATTTCAAGCGTCGTCACGCCCGCCGCGCGCGCCTCGTCCACGAACCCTGCTGCCGGATACACCTCGCCCGATGTGCCCACCGAGACAAACAGCTCGGCTTGCACCAGCGCCGTGCCGATCCGGTCCATGTGATAGGGCATTTCCCCGAACCAGACGATATCGGGCCGGGCCCTTGGGGCGGTGCAGGCGGGGCAGGGGGCGTCAGGTGCCATCACGCGCGGCGCGCACCAACGATGGTCACACGCGGCACAGAGCGCACCGCTCAGCTGCCCATGCATATGCAGCACCGGCCGGCTTCCGGCGCGTTCATGCAAATCGTCGATGTTTTGTGTAACGATCAACACGTCACCTGGAAATGCGGATTGCAGCCGTGCCAGCGCCCGATGCGCCGGGTTCGGGGCCGCATCCAGCATATTGGCGCGCCGGGCATTATAGAAATCATGCACCAGACCGGGATTGCGGGCAAAGCCATGCGGGGTCGCGACCTCGTCCAGATCGTATTGTGACCAGAGACCACCCTTGTCGCGAAACGTGCCCAGGCCGCTCTCGGCAGAGATACCCGCCCCCGTCA
>CAXBGQ010000186.1:0-6359 GCA_963975135.1 uncultured Nioella sp.
TTGTCGGAATATTTCATGACCGGGTTGAACAATATCGGCGTTCCGACGCATTTCATCCGCCGCCTGAACATGCGCGAGCAGCTGATCCGCGCGGTCGAGATCATCCCGCTGGAAGTCATCGTGCGCAACTATGCCGCCGGTTCCATGGCCAAGCGCCTGGGGCTGGAGGAGGGCATGCAATTGCCGCGCCCGATCATCGAGTTTTCCTACAAGAACGACGATCTGGGCGACCCGCTGGTGCCTGAGGAATATATCATCGCCTTTGGATGGGCGAGCCAACAGGATCTCGATGACATCGTGGCGCTGGCGCTCAGGGTCAATGATTTCATGTCTGGCCTGATGATGGGTGTCGGGATCAAGCTGGTCGATTTCAAGATCGAGATCGGGCGCGTGTTCGACGGCGATTTCATGCGCCTCATCGTGGCCGATGAGATCAGCCCCGACAGCTGCCGGTTGTGGGATATGGAAAGCGGCCGCAAGCTCGACAAGGACGTGTTCCGGCGCGATCTGGGCGATCTGGCCGATGCCTATACCGAAGTGGCGCGGCGTTTGGGCGTGCTGCCGACAAATACCGGCATGGGTGGCAAACCAACGCTGGTGAACTGAAACCGAAGCGAAAGACGCGGCGGTTTTTTTGAGTATTTGGACAAAGAAGAAGGGTCAAGCGATGCGCGCAACCGTGACCGTGATGCTGAAACAAGGGGTTCTGGACCCGCAGGGCGAGGCTGTGCGCCATGCGCTTGGCGCTCTGGGCTTTGAGGGCGTCGAGGGCGTTCGCCAGGGCAAGGTGATCGAACTGGATCTGGCCGCGGGCACCACCAAGGCTCAGGTGACCGAGATGTGCGAGAAGCTGTTGGCCAACACGGTGATCGAAAGCTACCGGGTGGAGATGGGCGCATGAAAGCGGCCGTCATCGTTTTTCCCGGCTCGAATTGCGACCGTGATCTGGCCGTGGCCTTCCGCAATGCGGGCTTCAACGTCGATATGATCTGGCACAAGGACCACACCTTGCCGGACGGCGTTGATATCGTGGGCATTCCTGGCGGATTCTCCTTTGGCGACTATCTGCGCTGCGGGGCCATCGCGGGGCAGTCTCCGGTGATGAAGGCAGTGGCGGCGCATGTGACCCGGGGCGGCTATGCGCTTGGCATTTGCAACGGGTTTCAGGTGCTTTGTGAAACCGGCCTGCTTCCCGGCGCTTTGATGCGCAATGCGGGGCTGAAATTCATCTGCCGGATGCAGGCGCTGAGTGTGACGACATCCGACAGTGTCTTTACCCGCGGCTACAATGCCGGGGCCGAGATCACCGTGCCGCTGGCCCATCATGACGGCAATTATGTTATTGACGATGCTGGGCTGGCCGCGCTCAAGGATCAGGACCGCATCGCGTTTCGCTATCACGGCAATCCCAATGGCGCGGTCGATGGCATCGCGGGCATCCTGTCGGAAAATCGGCGCGTGCTTGGCATGATGCCGCATCCAGAGCGGGTTGTTGACCCGGCCCATGGCGGGGCCGACGGCAAGGCGCTGTTTGACGGGCTGGCTTCTGCGCTGGTTGCCGCCTGACGGGCTTGAGCCGGGCGCGGTAACCCCCTAGCATTACATCATGAACCTGCCTTTCGTCCCCCCCGCGGCCCTGCGCATATCACACGGGCGGCGCGCATGGATGTTGCGTGCGCTGATGGTATTGTTCCTGGCGATTGCGGGCGGTGTTGTCTGGGTCTCGAACATCTGGCTGACGGAGCGGTTTACCGAAAGCACCCGCAACCGGGCCGAATTGCGGCTGGCGCTCTATTCGGGGTCCATCATCTCGGAATTGCAGCGCAACTCGGTGGTGCCGCTTTTGCTGTCGCGGGATCCGACTTTGACGCGGGCGCTGTCGGTGGGCGATTTCAGCCTGACCTCGCAACAGCTGATTTCCTACCGCGAGGAGATTGGCGCGCAATCCATCATTCTGCTGAGCCGCGAGGGCCGTGTTGTGGCCGCGACCGACCGGGGCCAGCTCGGAGAACTGCACCGCAACGAGCCTTATTTCGTTCAGGCCCTGCGCACGAATGACACCGTGTTTACCACCACCGAGCTGGAAACCGGGGCGTTCAACTTCACCTTTGCCCGCCGGATCGAGGCCGACAATCAACTGGTGGGCGTGATCCTGGTCAAGGTCGATCTGGGGCGGCTGGAGGATCGTTGGCGCGGCACGTCCGAGGCGGTTTTTGTGGCCAATTCCGAAGGCCGCATCATTTTGTCGACCGAACCGCGCTGGCGTGGTCACCAGGAGGCTGATGCGATTGCCCTGCAATCGCCGCCCTCGGCCATTCAGCGCGTGATCGAGGCCACGGGCGATTGGGCTTTTGCCACGCCGGGGCCGTTCTTTTCCGGCAACTCGACCCTGCGCCTGGAAAGCCGCATCCCGTTTCGCGGCTGGCAACTGGTGTCCTATACCGCCTTTGCATCCATCCGCGAACGGGTGAACGGCGTTCTGGCGCTGGAAATCATGGGATTCGCGCTGCTGTTGGCGGGGGCCTTTTATGTTTTGAGCCGCCGGGCGCGGACGCAATCGGTGTTCTTTCAAAGGGAATCGGCGGAGCTTCGCCGCCTCAACGCCCGGCTACAGCGGGAAATCGCCGAACGCCAAAGGGTCGAACGCAACCTCGAAGAGGCCGAAGCAAGCCTGGCGCAAAGCTCGAAACTGGCGGCGATGGGCGAGATGTCGGCGGCCGTCAGCCATGAACTCAATCAGCCGCTGGCGGCGATGAAAACCTATCTGGCCGGCGCGCGGCTTCTGTTGCAGCGCAAACGCCCCGACGAGGCGCTGTCATCGTTTCAGCGCATCGACGATCTGCTGGAGCGGATGGGGGCCATCACCCGGCAGCTGAAATCCTATGCCAGGAAGGGTGGTGAAGCCTTTGCACCGATGGATTTGCGCAGCTCGCTTTCGGCCTCGCTGTCGATGATGGAACCGCAGCTCCGGCAGATGACGGTCGAGATCACCCAGACCATGCCGCGCAACCCGGTCATGGTGATGGCCGACCGGCTGCGGCTGGAACAGGTGATCATCAACCTGTTGCGCAATGCGCTGGATGCGATGAAGGCCGAGCCGCACCGCGAATTGGACCTGATCATTGCCGAAGGTGATGAGGTGGTGTTGACCGTGCGCGACAACGGTCGGGGGATTGACGATCTCGACGCATTGTTCGAGCCATTCTACACGACCAAGCAACCGGGCGACGGCGTCGGGCTTGGCCTGGCGATCTCGTCGGGCATCGTGAAGGATCTGGGTGGGCGTCTGACGGCACGAAACGGCGAAAGCGGCGGCGCGGTCTTCGAGGTCCGGCTGCCGCGCGCCGATCAAAGCAGCGCGGCCGCCGAATGAGCAGGTAAAGGGAACGATATGAGAATCGCGATCATTGATGACGAGCAGGATATGCGCCAGTCGATCAGCCAATGGCTGGCGCTGAGCGGATTCGAGACCGAGACCTATGCCAGCGCCGAAGAGGCCTTGAAGCAGATCGGGGCGGATTATTCCGGCGTCGTGGTCACCGATATCAAGATGCCGGGCATGGATGGGATGGCGTTTTTGAAACGTCTGATGGGCATGGACAGCGCGCTGCCGGTGATCATGATCACGGGCCATGGCGATGTGCCGATGGCGGTCGAGGCGATGCGGCTCGGGGCCTATGATTTCCTGGAAAAACCTTTCAACCCGGACCGGATGACGGAACTGGCCAAGCGCGCCGGCCAAGCCCGGCGGCTGACGCTGGATAACCGCGCTTTGCGGCGTGAATTGTCAGATGGCACGGTTCTGATGCGCAAGCTGATCGGGTCATCGCCGGTGATGGAGCGGCTGCGCGAGGATATCCTCGATCTGGGCCAGGCCGATGGTCATGTGCTGATCACCGGCGAAACCGGCACCGGCAAGACGCTGGTGGCGCATGCGCTGCATGCGGTGGGGCCGCGGGCGGGCAAGCCGCTGATCTCGGTCGCCTGTGCCGCGCATGAGGAAAGCGCGCTTTCGGCAATGCTGTTTGGCCCGGTGGGCGAGGGGCAGGATCTGCCGCTGGTCGAACAGGCGCGCGGTGGGTCGCTGTTGCTGGAAGGGGTCGAGGCCTTGCCGCAGGCTTTGCAGGCGCGGCTTCTGACGCTGATCAACGATATGGGCAACCCGGCCGAAACCCGGGTGGTGGCGATCTGCAATGCGCCTGAGCCCGATACCGGATGCGAAGCGGCACTGCGGCCCGATCTCTTTTACCGGCTCGCCGCAATGCGGATCGACCTGCCGCCGCTCAGGGCGCGCGGCGAGGATATCCTGACGCTGTTCAACCGGTTTGGCGAACAGTTCGCCGAGGAATATGGCACCGAAAGCCCGCAGGTAACAGCGCAGGAGGCAGCACAGCTTTTGCAGGCTCCCTGGCCGGGTAATGTGCGCCAGCTGATCAACATCTCCGAGCGTGCGATTTTGCAGCAACGGCGCGGATCGGGGTCAATCGCGTCGCTCTTGATGAGCGATGGCGAAGAGGTCAGCCAGAGCCAGGTCGGCGAAGGCAAGCCGCTGAAGGAATATGTCGAGGCCTTTGAGCGCATGCTGATAGACAACACGATGCGCCGTCATCGCGGTTCCATCTCGAATGTGATGGAAGAGCTGTGCCTGCCGCGCCGGACATTGAACGAAAAAATGGCCAAATACGGGCTCAGCCGGTCGGATTACCTCTGACGGCCAAGGGCGCGCTCCCGCCTGCAAGCAGTTGGGCCAGGCGCGGGCCAGGCAAGCCTGCCCCGCGCGGTGGCGCTTTATTGGGGAACGGGCGCGCGTGGAGACGGGAATGACAGGCCGTGCCGCCACCCCTCATCGGCAACGATGGATCGACAGGTCAGAATGGATATTTGAGGCGCAAAGAAGCAGGGCCGGTCAGCCACCCGCCCCGAGCCGATGCGGCACCGGGGCAGGGGCCTTCTTCGCGCGCGGTCATCGGCTTCCCAGCCTGTACCGCGCGACGACGCTACACCTCCAAGATTACGTTACGGTTAACATTTCGGGGGTTAACCTTAATGGCCTTCCTTGCGCGTTAAATATCCTGGGGGAGTCGCCTTTGGCGACGGGGGCAAGGCCCCCTATTCCTACGCGTCCCGAAGCGATGGGTCGGCGGTCTTTGCGCCTGCGCCTGCACGAATTGCCATTGTAATCGGCCCGAAACTGCCCTTAATGTCACTATAGCGGCGCAAAGTGCATAACTTCGCCGCGAAGAACAGTTTCTCTGACCGATTTCCGGCGCGCATTTGACTGACGCCGCGCGGATTTCGGAAAGGTCACGTGGGCCCCATTCCGGACCCCAAAATCATTGCCTTCGTATTAGAAGGCTGACGAACGGATGGCAGGCAAGACCTGTCATCGGAGATAAACCGCGATGCAACGCGAGCGCAGATTTGAGGTTCGGCACGGCAGGGCAAATGCCCGCGCCATGCGTCCCTGCGCCCCACGCATTGCCTTTTCAGGACAACATGATCTTGCTGACGGTGCCCCCCCGGGGCGTGCCAATTCGAGGTCATGCACAAGGAAAACATGGCTAAAAAAATGCTTATCGATGCCACACACGCGGAAGAGACCCGCGTTGTCGTGGCTGACGGAAACAAGGTCGAGGAATTTGACTTTGAGTCGCTGAACAAGCGGCAATTGGCAGGAAACATCTATCTGGCAAAGGTGACGCGGGTCGAACCGTCGTTGCAAGCGGCCTTCATAGATTACGGCGGCAATCGCCACGGGTTCCTGGCATTCTCTGAAATTCACCCCGATTACTACCAGATCCCGACAGCCGACCGTGAGGCGCTGTTGGCCGAGGAACAGGAATACGCCCGCGCGCAGGCCGAAGCCGAGGCCGAGGCCGACACCAAGCCAAAACGCGGTCGTCGCCGGCGCAAAAAGCCGGTCGAAACGCAAGCCGCCGACAACAACGCCGATGCGGTTGCAACCGGGGCGGTTCAGGGCGACGGCGCGGCCAGCACGCCGGGTTCGATGGATGTGGTCGATCTTGCGGCAGAAGACGATGCGCCCGCATTGGTGGATGAGCGCGCTGATGCCGATGCCGCCGATGAGGCCGCACAGCCAGATGCAGCGGTTGCTGCGGATGCTGAAACCACCGAGGCCACGCCCGAGGGTGCCGAACCCGCCGCCGAAGAGGCCGCGGAACCTGCACCGGACGCCGCCGAGGAAGACACTGACACCGCATCCGACCAGCCCGAAGATCCCAATATTTCGACCGTCGCCGATGACGACGATCAGGAAGATATTCGGCCTGTGCGCAAGCCGCGTCCGCGCCGCTACAAGATCCAGGAGGTCGTGAAGGTCCGCCAGGTCATGCTGGTGC
>CAXBGQ010000187.1:0-6351 GCA_963975135.1 uncultured Nioella sp.
CGTTCAGAACAATCTTCACATCCTCGATCTTTTTGCCCGAGATATGCAGCGCGTTGATCAGACCTGCCGCGCAGATCACCGCCGTGCCATGCTGATCGTCATGAAAGACGGGAATATCCATCTCTTCTTTCAGGCGCTGCTCGATGATGAAGCATTCCGGGGCCTTGATATCCTCCAGATTGATGCCGCCGAATGTCGGGCCCATCAGGCGCACGGCATTGACGAATTCATCGGGGTCTTCTGTGTCCAGCTCGATATCGATGGAATTCACATCGGCAAAACGTTTGAACAGGACCGCCTTGCCCTCCATCACCGGTTTCGACGCCAGCGCGCCGAGATTGCCCAGACCCAGGACCGCCGTGCCGTTGGAAATCACCGCGACCATGTTGCCCTTGGACGTGTAGTCATAGGCAAGCTCGGGGTTTTTGGCGATTTCCTCGCACGGGACAGCCACGCCGGGCGAATAGGCCAGGCTCAGGTCACGTTGCGTGGTCATCGGTACCGAGGCCTGAATGTCGATCTTGCCCGGGCGCGGTTCCAGGTGAAACGACAGGGCCTCTTCGCGGGTGATCTTGGTCTTGTTTGCCATGGGTCCGGTGCTTTCTTTGAGCGTCAGCCCCAGAGTCTTAGCGACCCATGCCCGTGACCTCAACCAAAGGCTAATGCGGCCTTTTACACCCGCCCGGCAATGGGTAGGGTTCGCAGCACGACCACGGGGGTATGGATGAGCGCGCAAGTGACGCCGATGATGGCGCAGTTTCTGGAAATCAAGGCGCAGCACCGCGATGCGCTGTTGTTTTACCGGATGGGCGATTTCTACGAGATGTTTTTCGACGATGCGGTGGCCGCGGCCGAGGCTCTGGATATCGCGCTGACGAAACGCGGCAAGCACAATGGCGAAGACATTCCGATGTGCGGTGTGCCGGCGCATTCCGCAACCGGGTATTTCCAGACACTCATCCGCAAAGGGTTTCGGGTTGCCGTCTGTGAACAGATGGAAGACCCGTCCGAGGCCAAGAAGCGCGGATACAAATCGGTAGTGCGGCGCGAGGTGGTGCGCCTTGTCACCCCCGGCACCCTGACCGAGGACAGTCTTCTTGAGGCGCGCAGCCATAATTTTCTGGCCGCCTATGCCGATATCAGGGGCGCGGGCGCGTTGGCCTGGGCCGATATTTCCACCGGCGCATTTCACGTGATGGCCTGCCCCTTAGTGCGGTTGGGGCCAGAGCTTGCCCGGCTGGCCCCGAGGGAAGTTCTGATGGCCGATGGTCTGGATGAGGCCGCCATTCAGGTAATCGACCAAAGCGGGGCTGCAATGACGCCGCTTTCGCCCGCCAGTTTCGACAGCCGATCGGCCGAGGGGCGGATTCAGTCTCTGTTTCAGGTGAAATCGCTGGATGCGTTCGGGAAATTCTCCCGTGCCGACCTGTCTGCGATGGGTGCGGTGATCGATTATTTGGAAGTCACCCAGAAAGGCAATCTTCCGCTCCTGCGCCCGCCTGTTGCGCAAGTGGCGCAACGGATGATGCAGATCGACGCCGCCACCCGGCGAAATCTTGAGTTGACCGCGGCGCTGTCCGGCGGACGGGCCGGATCGCTGCTGGCTACGATCGACCGAACCGTGACCTCGGGCGGTGCGCGCCTGCTGGAGCGGCGGCTGTCCAGTCCCTCGACCGAGGTCGATGTGATCGGCGCGCGCCACAGTGCGATTGCCTGTTTCGTTGAGAATGTCACACTGGCCGAGGATTTGCGGAGCGCATTGCGCCGGGCCCCGGATATGGATCGGGCTTTGTCGCGGCTGTCGCTCGACCGGGCCGGCCCGCGTGACTTGGCGGCGATCCGCAATGGCCTGGTGCAAGGGCGTTTGATTCATGCCGCGATGGATATGGGTGAGCTGCCGGCTCTTTTGAGGGGCGCAGCCGAAGCACTGGCAGGGCATGACGCTTTGATTGACCTTCTGGAGAACGCTCTGGTTGCCGAACCGCCGCTATTGGCGCGCGATGGCGGTTTCATCGCCGGTGGCTATCATGCGGAGTTGGATGAAACCCGGCAATTGCGCGACGAGGGGCGCGCGGTGATCGCGGGGATGCAGGCCGATTATGCCAGCGTGACCGGCGTCGGATCGCTCAAGATCAAGCACAATAACGTTCAGGGCTATTTCATTGAAACCACGGCAACACACGCGCAGAAAATGCTGTCTCCGCCGCTGTCGGAACGCTTCATCCACCGGCAAACTACTGCCAATCAGGTCCGGTTCACTACTGTTGAACTGTCTGAATTGGAAACGCGAATCCTGAATGCCGGAAACCGTGCCCTGGAAATCGAAAAGACCCTGTTTCAGTCTCTAACACGGGCTGTTTTAGAGCAACATGAGGCTGTCGGTGCCGCGTCAGCGGGCCTGGCGGAGATTGATCTTGCCACATCGCTGGCCGCTTTGGCGGCGCAGGGAAGCTGGGTTCGCCCGATCATCAATGACAGTCGGGATTTTGTGATCACAGGCGGACGGCACCCGGTCGTGGAACGTGCCCTGCAGAGATCCGGTGAGCCATTTATCACCAATGACTGCACGCTTTCCGCCGATCCCGACCAGGCCGCTCTGATCCTGCTGACCGGTCCCAACATGGCGGGCAAATCGACCTACCTTCGGCAAAACGCGCTGATTGCGATTCTTGCGCAAATGGGAAGTTTCGTGCCGGCATCCAGCGCCACAATCGGGCTGGTGTCGCAGGTCTTCAGCCGGGTGGGCGCGTCCGATGATCTGGCGCAGGGGCGATCGACCTTCATGGTCGAAATGGTCGAAACCGCCGCGATCCTCAATCAGGCCGACGACCGCGCGCTGGTGATTCTGGATGAGATCGGTCGTGGCACTGCGACCTATGACGGGCTTTCGATTGCCTGGGCGACGCTGGAACATCTGCACGATGTCAACAAATGCCGGGCGCTGTTTGCCACCCATTACCATGAAATGACATCGCTGGCGGATCGTATGGCGGGTGTGGAAAACGCCACCGTTGCGGTGCGTGAATGGGAAGGCGAAGTGATTTTTCTGCACGAGGTTCGGCCCGGCGGTGCGGATCGGTCCTATGGCGTGCAGGTTGCCAAACTGGCCGGGCTGCCCGCAGCCGTTGTTTCACGTGCGCAATCGGTGTTGGAGGCTCTGGAAAAGGGGGAACGCGAAGGCGGGGACAGGCAAAAGGCGCTGATCGACGATCTGCCGCTGTTCTCGGCAAACCCGGTGCCCCCGGTGCCGCCAAAAGAAGCCTCAAAACTCAAGGATCGGATTAAAAACATACATCCCGACGCGTTGTCGCCCCGGGATGCTCTGGATCTGATCTATGAGTTGAAGTTTCTATCCGAGGATTAGGCCCCGGGATTGGACGACACGCCAACCTGTGCGGGCCTGAGCAGACGTTCATGCAGCATGAAGCCCACCGCCATAACCTGAATGATCTCGCCCTTTTTTGTGCCCGGCAATGGGGCTTCAAACATGGCCTCGTGTTCCTGCGGGTTGAACGCATCCCCGATATCGGGAACCACCGGCGACATGCCATGTTTGGCAAACACGTTCAAAAGCTCGCGCAGCGTCAGTTCAACGCCCTCGATCACGCCGGCCTCAACCTCGTTTTCTTCCTTATTTGCGGCCTCAAGCGCGCGGTAGAGATTGTCGTAAACCGGCAGCAGGTCGCGTGCCAGCCGCGCGCTTCCATATTGCTCACCTTCGCGCCGGTCACGATCGGCGCGTTTGCGCACGTTTTCGGATTCCGCCAGCGTCCGCAACAAGCGATCCTTCAGCTCATCGCGTTCGGCCTGCAACAGCTCCAGCTCGGTCAGACCCGGATCCGCGGTGATGTCGATCGGATCTTCATCTGCAAGCGCCGCCTCAATCTCTGCTTCGATGGATTCCGGATCGTCCAGAAACATGTCTTCCTTGGGCTCTGCCATTCTCAAACCTCTTATCCCTGATCGGCGATCAGCTTGCCGACCAGTTGTGCCGTGTAATCTACGATCGGAACGATGCGGCCATAATTCAGCCGCGTGGGCCCGATGACCCCAACCGCTCCGATGATCTTTCGATCAGCGTTCATATATGGGGAAACCACCAGAGAGGAACCCGAAAGTGAGAAAAGTTTGTTCTCGGAGCCGATAAAAATGCGCACACCGTCACCCTGATCCGTCAGCTCCAGAAACTCGGCAATATCCCGCTTGCGTTCGAGATCGTCAAAGAGGGTGCGGATGCGGTCCAGCTCTTCGGATTCCGGCTCGGAATCCAGCAGGTGCGACCTGCCGCGCACAATCAGCCGTTCGGTGCGGTCGCCCTCGTTTTCCCACATGGCACTGCCGCTTTCGATCAATTCGCGTGCCAGGGCGTCGATCTCCTGACGGCGCGCCGAGACCTCGGTGTCCATCACATTGCGCAGTTCGGTCACTGTCTTGCCTTCTGCAAGCGCGTTCAGGAAATTTGCCGCCTCGCGCATCGAGCTGGGCGTTTGACCTGGCGGCGGTGTAAAGACACGGTTTTCGACGTGACCATCGGCAAAAACCAGCACCACGAGCGCACGATCCGGCGCAAGGGACACAAATTCGACATGTCGAATCGGGGCCTCGTGTTTCGGCGTCAGAACCAGGCTTGCGCCATGTGTGACACCTGAAAGGGCCGAGCCAAGCCTGTCCAGCTTGGCCGTTACATCGGCATCGTTTCCGCCAAGCGTGGAATCCAGGCGCTGACGATCGTCGCTGGTCAGGTCGCCAACCTCCAACAGACCATCGACAAACATCCGCAGCCCCAATTGTGTCGGCACCCGGCCCGCAGATACATGCGGGCTGTCGAGCAGGCCCAGATACTCCAGATCCTGCATCACGTTGCGGATCGTCGCGGCGGAAACCTGTTCCGACAGGCTGCGCGTCAGGGTGCGAGACCCCATCGGTGCGCCGGTATCGAGAAAGCCCTGAACCACGCTGCGAAACACTTCGCGCGAGCGGTCATTCATTTCGGCCAGAATTTTTGCGGTTTCTGTCATCGTAAATGGCCTTTTCAGGTCCAAAACATTAAGCGGCCTGCGTGCGGCAAGGTCAATCGGGGTTGCGCCGGGCCGGGCCAACGGATTATCCCCAAGCCAAACCACCTGCCAGGAGACAGATATGCGCCCGTCCGGCCGAAACCTAGACCAAATGCGTCCGATTTCTATCGAAACCGATGTGACGCGCTATGCCGAAGGCTCGTGCCTGATCAAATGCGGCAACACGCATGTGCTGTGCACCGCCTCGCTGGAGGAACGCGTGCCGCCTTTTTTGCGTAATACCGGGCTTGGTTGGGTTACCGCAGAATACGGAATGCTGCCGCGCGCGACCCATACACGGATGCGGCGCGAATCTTCTGCGGGTAAGCAATCCGGAAGAACACAAGAAATTCAAAGACTTATAGGGCGTTCTCTGCGCGCGGGCATTGACCGGGTGGCCCTGGGTGAGCGCCAGATTACCGTTGATTGCGATGTCATTCAGGCCGATGGCGGCACCCGTTGTGCGGCAATTACCGGCGGATGGATCGCGCTGCGTATGGCTGTGAACAAGTTGATCAAGGCCGGTGATGTCACGTCGGATCCGATTATCGATCATGTTGCGGCGGTGTCGTGTGGCGTGTTTGCCGGTCAGCCGGTTCTGGATCTCGACTATGACGAGGACAGCGAAGCCGGGACCGATGGCAATTTCGTGATGACTGGCGGTGGCCAGATGATCGAGTTGCAGGCCAGTGCCGAAGGCGCGACCTTCAGCAAGGACCAGTTCGCGCAGCTTTTGGCCCTTGCGGATAAGGGCGTGACGGAGTTGGTCACAGCGCAAAAGGCGGCGAGCTCCTGATGCGTCGGTTCGCCGGTGATACCCTGCTGATTGCGACGCATAATCAGGGCAAGCTCGATGAGATTGCCCAGTTGCTGCAGCCATTGGGCATTTCGGTGACATCCGCCAAGGCGCATGGCCTTCCCGAGCCCGATGAAACCGGCACCACATTTGTCGAAAACGCGCGCATCAAGGCGCATGCCGCCGCGACCGCCACCGGGCTACCTGCGCTTGCCGACGATTCCGGAATCGAGATTGATGCGCTTGGCGGCGCTCCGGGCGTCAATACAGCCGATTGGGCCGAGACGCCCGGCGTGCGCGACTTTGTTCTTGCGATGAGAACCACGCATCAGAAGCTGTCGGAAACCGGAGTGCCCGCCCCCCATACCGCGCGGTTTTGCTGCACCTTGGTCCTTGCCTGGCCGGATGGCCATGATGAGGTCTTTCCCGGCGTGATGGAAGGGCAGATTGTTTGGCCCATGCGCGGTGATCAGGGCCACGGCTATGATCCGATTTTTC
>CAXBGQ010000188.1:0-6325 GCA_963975135.1 uncultured Nioella sp.
GTCTTGGCATAGACCACCAGCGTGTCGGCATCGCAGCCATTGGTGATCCAGTATTTCGTGCCGTTCAGCACATAACGGTCATTGCGCTTTTCCGCCCGCAGTTTCATCGAGACCACATCCGACCCCGCCCCGGCCTCGGACATGGCCAAAGCGCCAACATGTTCGCCCGAGATCAGACGCGGCAGGTATTTCGCCCGCTGTTCATCGGTGCCATTGAGCTTGATCTGGTTGACGCAGAGGTTGGAATGCGCGCCGTAGGAGAGCGACACGCTGGCGCTGGCGCGGGCGATCTCTTCCACCGCGATGACATGCGCCAGATAGGACATGCCGGCCCCGCCATATTCCTCGGGCACAGTGACGCCAAGCAAGCCAAGTTCACCCATCTCGCGCCACAGATCGGCTGGGAACAGATTGTTCCGGTCGATATCGGCGGCCATCGGCTTGACGCGCTCCTGCGCCCAACGATGCACCATATCGCGCATCGCGTTTACGTCTTCCCCCAGATCGAATTGCATGGTGGCCATGAACATGGTGTCGGCTCCGCCTTAATTGAACGCTTGTTCAGTTAATAGCGAGTCGAGGCGGCCGAGTCAAAGAAATCCGTCCCATGTGATGCGCATCAAAAAAAATTTCTGAAAATTTTTGGGCCCGAAAAATCTTGCCGAAGGTTTTTCCGACCCTCTGCTACCGTGTCGAAGATCGGATCCCCAATGTGGTGTGCACCACACTGGCACAACAAAGGGCGACCTGAAACCGGTCGCCCTTCACCTTTCACCTTGCGCAACAAGGCCTTCTTCAGCTGCCCTCGCTCACGAACCGATTTCCGGTCACTTCGGCATTGCCGTAGAAATTGACGTGGATAAAGGGCTGCTCGGCCCCGTTGGGCAACATCACCCCGGTGGGCACCGGGCTTGGCTGCGGGCCATCGGGCGACACCCGGACCGGCGGCATCGCCAGGTGGATCTCCAACTCGTCGGGCATGGCCACGTCAAATCCGGACATGTAATCCGCATCACGGGTGCGCTCGGACACCATCACATGCACCACGCGGCCACTATCGGCCATCTCGCCATCGACATAGATGTCGCCAACGCCCCAGGCGGTGATGTAGCTAAACTCCCGCGCCACCAATGGCGTGCCAATGCCGGTGGATCCGTGCATTAGCACATCGGTGCCGACCCCGCCAAAGAACGGGTGATCCGGCCCGACCGGGATCACCCGGTTCATCACCACGCGGATCATCCGACCGTCGGGGGCCGCAAATTCCGCCTCCATCGCGATCTCGTCGCGGCTGTCGCGGCTGTCCTGCGCCGTCAGGTCGCGGACCTGCATGGCAAAGCTGCCCTCGATCATTTCGATATTGTTGGAGAACATCGCCGGGTTACGTATCGTTGTATAGGCGCTGCCATCGGCGGTGGTCTCGCGGTTTGCGAGCGGCAGCAAATCGATGTTGAGCGGCGCATCCGGCGTGCCAAAGAGCGCCGGGTCCAGCGCCCGCCGGTCGGGATATTGCCAGATCGCCACGCCATCGGCGCTGGCCCCCATCACGCCCGGCCCTTCCCACATCTCCATGGCTTCCTGCGCCTGCGAAGCAAACGCCAAACTACTCACGACCGCGCCGGCTATCGCCCCACGCAAAAGATACGTTCCTGTCATCTTCGTCATGTCCTTATATTGTGGCGTCGAGCCCTCCCCGGCACCTTGGTGCAGGCTAGCACCACGATGGTCACGCGCGGATCAACACGCACGCAATTCTGCGTGTCGCCAGCGTGAGAACCGGTCGCATTTTCGTGAGGGGTCTTTCGTCGCCGCCCGACGTTAGGACAGCGCCCCGCGCACCTCATCGGCGATGATCTCGGCGATCAGGCGGGCATCGCTGACCGAGAATGTCAGCGGCAGGCGCATATCCATAAGTCCCGTCAGAATCCTGTCCGTCGCGGGCAGGCTCTGCGCGTCGGCATAGCGCCAACTGTCATAGCGCGACGTAAAACCGACAGGTTCGTCGCCACCAAACCATTTCAGTTCAACGCCACGCCCGGCGCAGCCCTTCAACACCGCATCAATCTGCGTCTCGTCTGCATCCGGCAACAAAAACTGGATCGAGGAGCCGACGATGCTTTCCTCCTCCGGCCGTTCGATCACGCGCAATCCGGGCGTGTTGCGCAAGCCCGTCTCGACGACTGCGTAAAGCGCGTTCCACCGGGCGACCTGCGCCGGCAGATCCGCCAGTTGCGGGCGCAGGATCGCGGCGCGCAGATTGTCCATCCGGCCCGAAACATTGGGGGTGACCCATTTGACCGCCTCGAACGCCTCTGCTGGCGGGGCCGCCCGGTGGCGGGCATAGAGCATGTAGCTTCCCGACAGGATAATCGCGCGCGCCATCAGATCGGGATCATCCGAAGTCAGAAACCCGCCCTCACCGGAATTCATATGCTTGTAGGTCTGGGTCGAATAGGCGGCCATGGCCCCGTGACGGCCCGAAGGCACGCCTTTCCAGGCCCCACCCATCGTGTGGGCACAATCCTCGATCACCCGGACACCCGCACCGTCACAAATCGCCATCAAGCGCTCCATATCGCAGATATGGCCGCGCATATGCGACAGCAGCAACACCTTGGCATCGGTCTCTCCGATCAGACGCGCCAGATGGTCCAGATCTATGGTCAGGCTCTCGGTCATCTCGACAAAGACAGGCCGGGCCGCGACGGCGGCAATCGCACCGGGCACCGGGGCCAGGGTAAAGCCATTGGTCAGAACCGGATCGCCCGGCCCGACACCCAATGCACGCAGCGCGCAACCGATGGCATAACCGCCCGAGGCCACGGCCAGCGCGTATTTCGCACCGGTGAAGGCGGCGAACTCTTCCTCCAGCAGCGCGGTCTCACCGGCCTCCTCAGTGGCGGTGTTATAGCGATGCAACCGCCCGCTTCGCAGAACCCGCAGCGCGGCCTCGATGCCTACTTCGGGGATCGGCTCCTGTTGGGTGAAATTGCCGGTGAAGCTTTGTTTCATTCCGGCAGTCTTGCGACCGTCGCGGGCCTTCGTCAATGCCCCTCAGACCAACAGATCACGCGCGATGCCCGGCATATCGGCATAGCGGTGCAACAGCGCCGCGGGCTCCAGATCGGTGACACCCATGCCAAGCGGGCCGAAACTGACCAGAACCGACGGCACCCCGGCGGCGCGCGCGGTGTCGCGGTCGGTCACGCTGTCGCCCACCAGCAGCGACCGCCCAACATCGCCGCCCGCCCGGGTCACCGCCGCGATAAGCGGGGCCGCGTCGGGCTTGCGGGTGGGCAGGGTATCGGCCCCAATGAGTGAGCCAAAGAGCGGCCGCACGCCGAGGCTTGTCATCAGCGCCTCGGCCAGCCCTTCGGGTTTGTTGGTGCAGATGCCGACCGCGAACCCGTCGCTGCGCAGCGCCTCCAGTGCGTCGGCCACGCCGGGATAAAGCACGGTATGCACATCCAGCGCCGCGCCATAGGCCTCCAGCAGGATCGGATAGCCGCGCTCGATCTCCTCCTCAGGGGCATCATGGCCCAGCCGTTCCAGGCTGAGCCGCAGCATCGCCTTGCCCCCCCTCAGCGCGGTCGCGGCATCCTGCTTCAATACCAATTGCGGCACGTATCCCATTGCGGCCATTGCCGAATTTCCGGCAATCAGCAGATCGGTGCTGGTGTCGGCCAATGTGCCGTCGAGGTCGAAAATCACGGTGCGCATGGTGCAGCCCCCTTATCCAAATGGCGGATATCCGCCGCCGCGCTGAAACGAACCGTAAGGCAAATTGACGTGACCGCGCCTTGCAAGGCCCGCCTGCTTGGATAATACCGATGCGAGAGAAACGAAAGCAGGTGACATGCAGGACGAACTGAAGCCTTGCGCGCTGGTCATTCTGGCCGCGGGTCAGGGCACGCGAATGAATTCGGACCGGGCCAAGGTGCTGCACCAGATCGGCAGCGCGCCTCTGGTGGCCCATGCGATCCATGCCGGGGCCAGCCTGGATCCCGCCCGGATCGTGATTGTCACCGGCCACCAGGCCGACGCGGTGGAAATGGCGATCGCCGCGCAGTGCCCCGAGGCCGTCTGCGTCCGGCAGGGCGAACTGCTTGGCACCGGGCATGCCGTCCTGCAGGCCGCCACCGCTCTGAAAGGGTTCGAGGGCGATGTCATCGTGCTTTACGGCGACACCCCCTTCATCCGGCCCCAGACCTTGCAGGCGATGCGCGCGGCCCGTGCCCACCATGACATCGTGATGTTGGGGTTCGAGGCCGTCGATCCGGGCCGCTATGGCCGCCTGATCATGGACGGGAACCGCCTGACACGCATTGTCGAGGCCAAGGATGCCACGCCGGCGGAACAGGAAATCACGCTCTGCAATTCAGGGCTGCTCTGCGCCGATGCCGCCACGCTGATGCCGCTTCTGGCCGAGGTCGGCAATGACAATGCTTCGGGCGAATATTACCTGACCGATGTGCCGCAAATCGCCGCCAAAAAGGGCCTTTCCGCCACCGCCGTCACCTGCCGCGAGGCCGAAACGCTTGGCATCAACACCCGCGCCGAACTGGCCGATGCGGAACGGCTTTTTCAAACCGCCCGCCGCTCCGAGATGCAGGAAAACGGGGCGACCATGGTGGCCCCCGAAACGGTGTTCTTTGCCCTTGATACCTGGATCGGCCGCGATGTGATGATCGAGCCGCATGTGGTCTTTGGCCCTGGTGTCACGGTGGAAAACGATGTGACCATCCGCGCCTTCAGCCATCTCGAAGGCTGCCATCTGGGCGCGCGCGCGACGGTCGGCCCCTATGCCCGCCTGCGCCCCGGGGCCGAGATCGGCAATGACGCGCGGGTCGGCAATTTCGTGGAAGTGAAGGCCGCCGAGATTGGCGAAGGGGCCAAGGTCAACCACCTCACCTATATCGGCGATGCCGGCATCGGTGCGCGCTCGAACATCGGCGCGGGCACCATCACCTGCAACTATGACGGCGTATTCAAACACCGCACCGAGGTGGGCGCGGATGTGTTTGTGGGCTCAAACACAATGCTGGTGGCCCCGGTCACATTGGGCGATGGTGCCATGACGGGCTCGGGCTCGGTCATTACAAAAGACGTGCCTGCGGGCGATCTGGCCATTGCCCGCGCCAAGCAGACCAACAAAGCGGGGTTGGGGGCACGGCTGATGGCCCGCCTGCGCGCCTTGAAAGACCAACGGAAAAAGGAGCGCTGATATGTGCGGCATTGTCGGTGTTCTGGGCGATCACGAGGTCGCGCCGATCCTGGTCGAGGCGCTGAAACGGCTCGAATATCGTGGCTATGACAGCGCCGGGATCGCCACCGTGAACGCGGGCGTGCTGGATCGGCGGCGCGAGGTCGGCAAGCTGGTGAACCTCTCGGATCTTCTGGTGCATCGGCCGCTCGCCGGAAAATCCGGCATCGGCCATACAAGATGGGCCACTCACGGCGCGCCATCGATTGCCAATGCCCACCCGCACCGCGCCGGGCGGGTCGCGGTTGTCCATAATGGCATCATCGAGAACTACCGCGACATTCGCGCGGGCCTTGCCGCGAAGGGCATTGATTTTCAAACGGAAACCGACACTGAAACCGTGGCGCTTCTTTGCGAGGATCTGCTCGATTCCGGGCTTGCGCCGCGCGCCGCCGCCCGCGAAACCCTGCGTCGGCTCGAAGGGGCGTTTGCGCTCTGTTTCCTGTTCCAGGGCGAAGGGGATCTTCTGGTCGCGGCCCGCAAAGGCTCGCCGCTGGCGATCGGGCATGGCGACGGTGAAATGTACGTGGGCTCCGACGCCATCGCGCTGTCGCCGATGACCGACCGCATCACCTATCTTAAGGAAGGCGATTACGCCTATGTCACCCGCGCGGGAGCCCAGATCTTTGACACCGAGGACCGCCCCGCCAACCGCGAGATTCGCAACATCCCCGCGCAATCGGCCCAGATCGACAAAGGCGGGCACAAGCACTTCATGGCCAAGGAGGTGTTCGAACAACCCACGGTCCTGTCCGAATGCCTGGCCCATTATGCCAGCGACAACGCCGTGGTCATCCCCGAGGGGGAGATCGATTTCAGCGAGACCGACCGCCTGATTCTGGTCGCCTGCGGCACGGCCAATCTGGCCTGTCTGGTCGCCAAATACTGGTTCGAACAACTCGCGGGCCTGCCCTGCGATGTCGATATCGCGTCGGAGTTTCGCTACCGCGAGCCGCCGGTATCGGGCCGCACCACGGCGATTTTTGTCAGCCAATCGGGCGAGACCGCCGACACGCTGGCCGCGCTGCGTTATTGCGAGGGCCGCGCCGCGCGCATCCTTTC
>CAXBGQ010000189.1:0-6322 GCA_963975135.1 uncultured Nioella sp.
CTCGATCGGCGCATCGAAGACCCGGTGGAGCTTTATGTCGGTGACCGTTTGGTGGCCTATGGCGAACTGGTCGAACCCGAGGGCGGTGGGGCCGGGTCGCTTGGCGTGCGGCTGACCGAACTTGTGGATGGTGGTGCAGGGTGATCCGGGAGATGCGGCGCGCGCTGTCTCTTGCTCTCTTTCTGGGCCTGGTCCTTGCGGCACCCGCTGCCGCACAGGAGATCGCGATCGATTTTGGCGAGGGCGAATCTCTGACCGCGCGCACATTGCAGATCATCGCGTTGGTCACCGTGCTCAGCCTGGCACCGGGGCTCGCGATCATGATCACCAGTTTTCCTTTTGTGGTCACGGTTCTCTCGATCCTGCGGCAGGCCATAGGGTTGCAGCAATCGCCGCCAAATATGCTGATCGTGAGTCTGGCGCTTTTTTTGACCTATTTCGTCATGGCCCCGGTGTTTGAGGCGTCCTATCAGGCCGGGATCGGTCCGCTGATGGATGGCCAGATGGAAACCATGGACGCGCTGGCCGAGGCCTATGAACCCTTTCGCATGTTCATGATGGCAAGGGTCGACCCTGAGACATTGCAAACGATGTCAAGCTTGCGCGACGGCGTGCCCGATGCGGCCCCTGATCCTTCGGTGTTGATCCCGTCCTTCATGTTAAGCGAGGTCGAACGCGCCTTTCAGATTGGGTTCCTGGTTTTCCTGCCCTTCCTGATCATTGACCTGGTGGTGGCCGCGATCCTGATGTCGATGGGCATGGTGATGGTGCCACCGGCGATTGTGTCGCTCCCGTTCAAACTCGCCTTTTTTGTTGTGGCCGACGGGTGGGCCCTGGTCACCGGCGCGTTGGTGCGCAGTTATTTCTGAAACGGAGGATGCCCATGCCAGGCGAAGCCCTGAAGTCCCAGACCCCGCAACGGTCGGATAGTTTCACCCGCAAAGCACGCGTTCTGCTGGAGCTGTTCGGCCCCAACGGTCTGGAACGTCTTGAAGGTGCGGGGTTGGAGCCCGGTATCATACGGGCGATCGAAGAGGCCGCGGTGGCATCGCCCGGGCCGGAAAATGATCCGCATTCCGGGCGGGATGGATTGCTGCACCGGTTTCGGGAACGGGGCTTGCTGGATCGCGCGGAGGGTGCTCCCGCGCCGGTTCCGTCGCCCTTACCCGTCCCGGCACCTGCCTCTGACGGCATTCGTTCAACCGTCGGCCACCGCATTGCGGCCCTTTTGAGTGACGGGGATCTCGAGAAGGAGAACCCCGCGGTCATTGCCTTTATTCTGCAATCGCAGCCGAAATCAGTTCAGGCGCGCGTTTTGCGGGCTCTGCCCGGCGCGTGCGCACGCGCCACGGTTCGGCACATGAGACGTTGAGCACGAAATAGCCACGGCAAGTTTCAGACCGGGACACATTTCTGTGACGGTTGTCTTTCTACCGAACAATCAGCTCCGCATGCAACGCGCCTGAGGCGTTGATCGCATTCAGGATGTCGATCATATCGCCCGGTGACACCCCGAGCGCATTCAGACCCGCAATCACTTCGGACAGGGATGTGCCATCGGCAATCTCGGCCAGCCCGGTGCCCGCTTCTTCGTCTATCGTGGCTTCGGTGCGTGGCACGATAACGGTTTCGCCTTGCGCGAACGGGTTTGGCTGAACCGCGATGGGGCGTTCCTCGATCCGAAGCGTCAGGTTGCCCTGCGCCACGGCCACGCGTGAAATGCGCACGTCTTCGCCCATCACAATCGTGCCCGACCGTTGATCGACCACGACGCGGGCGCGGCTTTCAGGTTCCACCCGGAGATTTTCAATACGATAGACCGAATGGGCCGGTGACAGATCGCGCGTGGCCGTCAGATCCAACGCCACGGTGCCCGCATCCAGCATCAATGCCACGGGGCGGCTGTAAAGCCCGTTGATCGCTTCCTCGATCCGCGCGGCGGTGGTGAAATCGGGGGTTCGCAGAGCCAGGCGCATGGTGTCCAGGCTGTCCAGCTCAAAATCAACCTCGCGTTCTATTCGGGCCCCGGATGGCACGATGCCTGCGGTCGGCACACCTTCGACAACGCTGGCGGCATTCCCTTGCACGGCGGCCCCACCGGCGATGATGCTGCCCTGGGCCACGGCGTAGATTTCGCCATCGGCGGCGGTCAGGGGCGTCATGACCAGCGTCCCGCCCATCAGGCTCTCGCTGTCACCGATGGCCGAAACCGTAATGTCGATCTGGCTGCCGGCGCGCGCAAATGCGGGCAGCGTGGCGGTGACAATCACGGCGGCCACGTTTTGCGGCCGAAACTGTTCGCCGGTCACATTCACGCCAAGCCGCTCAAGGATATTGGCCATGATCTCTTCGGTGAAGGGCGAATTTCGGATGCCGTCGCCGGTGCCGTTGAGGCCGACGACAAGGCCATAGCCGATCAGATCATTGCCACGCACGCCGTCAAATTCGACCAGATCCTTGATGCGGATCGGAGTTGCGGCTGCCGCATTTGCCGCGAAAAACACCGCCAGTGCTAGGAGAAACCGGATCATCACATATACTCCGTCAGGCTGAGGCGCGACAGCCGGGTGGTCAGAAGATAAAGGCTTTCGAGGCGCGTCTGCGCCTCCTGCAATTCGGTGGCGACCGTGAAGGGGTCGATGCCGGTCAACGCATTGCGCTCAAGCTCCAGAAAACCGCGTGCGGTGTCATTGCGCACCATCGCGGATTCGATCCGCGCCTCGACATCGCCAAGCCCGGCGCGCAAACCGGTGACGCCCTCATTGCCTTCGATCATCTGCAACGCGGCAGTTTCCAGCAATTGCTGTTTGTCCGCCTCGGTGGCGGGGCCCTGGCCCCGCGCCACAAGGCTGGTCAGCGCCATAACCATCAGGGATTTGCGCAAGGCCGGGTCCAGCGCGCTCAGCGGGTTGGCGATGGTTTCGCCTTCGGCCACAGAAAACCCCGCCGCCGGATTGGTGCTGCCCTGATAGGCAAGCGTTTCAAAGCCGCCGCCCGCATCCATGAACCAACTGTCCAGCGTGGTGATCAGATCGGTTGCATCAACCGCCCCCGCGGCCAGAGGGGCCAGTTGCGCAAGCAGGGCGTCGGCGCTGATCAATGGTGTGGTATCGGTGGCGGTGCCGGAAAACAGAGCCCGCCCCGCAACCTGTTGATTGAGCATCGCAATCGAGGTGTTCAGCCGATCCTCTGCACTGGCGGCCACGATCTCCATCTCCTGACCAGCGCCGGTGCCCGAGGCCGCCAGCAGCGCCGGCCCTAGCTCAAACAGCTGATCCTGGATCGTGCCAAGCGCGGCCTGCGCCGCAGAGGTTTGCAGCGCCGCCTCGGCCCCGGAATTGCGATAGGCATCAAACAGGCGCAGGCTGCGTTCGATGCCCGATAGCGCCGAAAAATCACCGCGCAGGGCCTTCGACAGATCGCTGGCCTGTCCACTGGACAGTTCCTGGGTCAGGCGGGTGAGGTCGGTTTTGACCTGAGCCTGGTTCTGACGCAGGAAAAAACTGCGGGCCTGATCGGCGACCGAGGTTATGGCCATGGCTCAGATCCTCATCAACTGGTCAAGCATCTCTTCCACTGCCGAGACGATGCGGGCATTGGCGGCATAGGCGGTTTCAATCTCCAGCAGGCGCTGCAATTCCTGATCGGTATCGACACCGCCGCGCAGTTCCGCCTCCCGCAGGACGCCATAGCGGCCCGCGGACTGGGCAAGATCGGATTCGGCAAACTGGCGGTCGGTGGCTGTCAGGGAAAGGAAATCGCCCGCCTGTTCGCTCATCGAGCGGCTGGTGCCGGAATAAATGGCCGAGGTTGTGGGCCGGTTGGCCTGAAGCGCCTCAAGCGTGGCCTGCAGAAGCATCGGATCCCCGGCATCGCCTTCGGCGGATGCCCCGATGCCGTCGCGCAACCGCCAGACCGCCCCGCCCTGCGCCGGATCGGCCAACGCATTGATGCGCAGCCGGGCGGCCAGCCCGGTTTCGTTGCCAGCGGTTGCCAGCCTGCCGGCATCGGTAAAGAGGCCCGGATCGGTCAGCGCCCGGGTCGGGTCCAGTGCGGGGTCATCCATGCGCGCGGTCAGGTCCAGCGCAACACCATCCAACTGCGCCTGCGCCTTGACGCCGATGGAGTCGCGCACGTCAAAAAGGGCCGCGAGCCGCCCGCCCTGAAGCGAGGCATAGCTGCCGCCAAGGTTGATGGGCCGCCCATTGACGCTGAGCCCGGACAGATCGCCATTCGCATAGCTCATATCGGCGGCAATGGCGGCGGTGGGTGTGAAACCGAACTGCGCCGGGCGGCCGTCCAGAAGGGCAAGGCCATCACCGGTAAAGAGCGAAACCATTCCGCTTTCGTTGCGTATCTCACGGATCGGAACCAGATCCGAGACGCCGTCGATCAGCGCCTGCTGCTGGTCTTGCAGCCCGAGCGCATCCTCACCCCGGGCAACAGCGCTGCGAATGGATATATTCAGATCGTAGATTGCCGAGAGGGACCTGTTCAGCGTCTCAACCTCGGTGCCGATTTGGCTGTCGGCTTCGCGGCGGATGGTCTGAATGCCGTCCGAGATGGTGTTCAGACGCGCGGCCAGACGCCCGGCGCTTTGCAATACGCTCTCCAGCCGTGACTGGCTGTCCGGGCTGCTGGCGGCGGTCACCAGCCTGGATTCGAAATCATCGAAAGTGCCTGACAGGCTGCCGGGGTCGTTGGGGGTGCCGATAAGAGCTTCGATTCGGGTCAGGAAATTGGCGCGGGTATCGGCCTGACCTTCGGCCGCTTCCGCCCCACGGCGTTCGCCAAGCAGGATCGGATCGACATTGCGGGTGACCCCGACGACCCGCACACCCGCGCCCGCGCCTTGCACCAATGGCGATAGCGATACCCGGCGCACACCATAGCCGTCGGTATTGGCATTGGCGATGTTCGAGGACACCACCGAGGCCGCCCGGGTGCTGGCAGTCAACCCGGTCAGGGCCGCGGTCAGTGCGCTGGAAATGGTCATGGGAAACCCCGGCTTATCTAGCGATCAACGCTTGATATTGGTGGTTTCCTGCAACATCTCATCGACGGTCTGGATGATTTTGGCATTCGAGGAATAGGCGCGTTGCGTCTGGATCAGTTGCGTCAGCTCGCCGGCCACATCGGTTGTCGATTCCTCGCGCGCAAATCCGATTACGTCACCGGTTGGCCCGTCGCCCGCATCCCACATGAAGAACGAACCACTGTCGGGCGAGATCTGATAGGCCTGATTGTTAACGGCAATCAGCCCGTTGGGGTTGGGCACGTCGATCACGGGCACCTGATAGATGACGCGGGTGAAGCCGCTGTCATAGATGGCGTGCACCTTGCCTTCGGGATCGACCTCGACCGATGTGAGGTTGCCGACCGGTGAGCCATCTTTGACCACCGGCGCGAAGGAGAATGTATCGGAAAGCTGCGTCAGCCCGGATGGATCGCCGAGCGCGCCGATCGCAATTTCAAGCGGGCCGCCGTCAATATTGACCGAGACGGATCCGGTCGCGCTATCGTAGGCCCCGCCGCTGATCGTGGTGACCGAAGCCAGATTGCCGCCATTGCCGCGCGCGGTATCGAAGGTGACGGTGTATTCGCCGACCACCGCATTGCCCGAGGCGGAATCGCGGATCGTCATGGCCCATTCATTCGAGGATCCGCTGGCCGGAACCGTCGGAGTATAGGTTACTTCCAGAACCTGGCTGGTTCCCAGATTGTCGAAATACTCGGTCGACATGACCAGCGCGTCGCCCGATTCGCCTGCCGCCGTGGCGGTCGCCGGCAGGTTGACGGTCAGGTCCATCTTGGTCGTCGGATCACCTGCGAACTGCCCGGTATTGGCGCGGATCGGCTCCAGCGCTGCTGTGGTGTCGCGGGGGAAGGTTGGCACGGTGCCATCCGCATCGGCCGGCCATCCCATCAGAACCAGCCCGGTTTCCGTAGTCAGATACCCATCGGCAGCGGGGCGGAACGAGCCGGTGGTGGCCAGCATCACCGGATTGCCGCCGGTCGGGTCATTCAGCGAGCTTGAGGTTGTGACCGGTAACATGCCGCGCCCGCCAATGGCCAGATCGGTGGGGTTGTTGGTGGTGATGAGCGTGCCGCGTTGGTCGACCAGGCGATCGGTGATCACGCGCACGCCGCCCGCCGAATAACTGCCGCGCCCCTGGCCGATCACCATGGATTGGAAATCGGTCACGGCACGTTTGTAGCCATAGGTGCCGGAATTGGCGATATTGTCGGAAATCGAGGCAAGGCGGCTGGCGTTCACGTTGAGGCCGGCAACGCCCGCGTTGAGCGAGGAGGAAATGGTCAT
>CAXBGQ010000190.1:0-6305 GCA_963975135.1 uncultured Nioella sp.
AGGCCCCGATCCAGATGCACCCGGTCACCGCGCACATCGGCCCCGACCCGTTTCCAATCGGCCAGCGCAATGTCGTCGCGAAACACCACGCCCACGTTTTCGAGAATATCCATCGAAGCCGCATCGATCCGCTCGACCTGGGCCCCGTCCATCACCTCGCAATGCGGCAGGCGGTTTTCCAGCCCCGGCAGCATCGCATGGTTCGGCGCGGCGCGCAGGCTGCGGCGCGCGGCGCGGCCACCGGCGCGGGTGCGGGGTTTGTCCATAGCGGCGGTCATGGCGGCATCCTTTGTTCAGATACCGCCAAATTGGCCGCTACGGGGTGGGCCCCGCGTGCAGAAATGCGAAATGGGTAACACGGATTGCGACAGGGCGAATTGGCACCCGCCCTGCGCGCCTGTCCTATGCCGCCTCTTTCGGGTTCTTGCCCAGAATGATCATGCCGAGCAGGTCGTCATCGGTGACCTCATTGACATTCACCGTGCCCACCAGCGCGCCGTTCTTCATCACGCTGGCGCGATCGCACATTTCCATCACCTGATGAATGTCATGATCGATCAGGAAGATGCCGATCCCTTCGGCCTTCAGTTGCAGGATCAGCTCTGCCACCATCTGGGTTTCATGCGGACCAAGGGCTGCGGTGGGTTCATCCATGATCAGGATCTTGGCGTTGAAGTAGACCGCGCGCGCGATGGCGACGGACTGCCTCTGCCCACCCGACAGTGCCGAAACAGGGGCCGAGAACTTCTGGAAGTTCGGGTTCAGGCGGGCCATGATCTTGCGGGTTTCCGCCTCCATCGCGGCGTCATCGACCAGCCCCAGCGGCGTCACCAATTCGCGTCCCAGAAACAGGTTCGAGGCCGCATCGAGATTATCGGCCAGCGCAAGCGTCTGGTAGATCGTCTCGATATTATGCGCCCGCGCGTCGCGTGGGTTGTTGATCGTAACCTCTTCTCCGTCGATGAAGATCTGCCCGGAATCGCGTTTGTAGGCACCCGACAGCATCTTCATCAAACAGGATTTCCCGGCCCCGTTATGGCCCAGAACCCCGACGACCTCACCGGGGAAAAGATCCACCGTCACATGATCGACCGCCTTGATCCCGCCAAACGAGATCGACATGTCGCGCATTTCTACCAAAGGAGTGGTCATGTCAGAGGCCCCCCGTGCGTTTGCGGTAAAAGATATCAATCCAGACGGCGAGGACCAGAACCGAGCCGACTACGATGTTCTGATACGGCGCATCGACGCCGACCATGGCCATGCCCGATTGCAGGCTCTGCATGATCAATGCGCCTAGGATTGCACCGTGAATGGTGCCGATGCCGCCCGCCAGGGCAGTGCCGCCGATCACGGCCGCCGCGATGACGCGCAATTCGTCCAGCGTGCCGATATCATTGGTGTGATTGGCCAGCCGGGCCGAAGCCACGACAGCGGACAGCGCCGTCAATGCCCCCATCAGGGCGAAAACCTTGACCGTCAGCATGCGGGTATTGATCCCGGACAATTCCGCCGCATCGGGGTTGCCGCCGGTTGCGAAGATGTAGCGCCCCAGACGGGTGCGGCGCGCCAGAATGGTCATGCCAATGGCCACCGCGATCAGCACCAGCACAGAGATCGGCAAACCGTAGACGGCGGTGAAGCCTTCGGGCATTTCCTCACCCCGTGCCGCGAATTCCCGGCGCAGACGGCCGATCGGGATTTCATAGGAATTCAGCGTCCAGATGAACCCCAGTATCGCGCTCGTGATGATTGCCGACATGGTCATCTCGGCCCAGATCGGTTTTACCGGAAACCCGTGCGACGCCTTGGACCGGCGCGCGTTCCACAGTCCGGCAATGGCGGCAGCCACGGCCAGTCCGCCCAGAATCCAGGACCAGGTCGGCCCGACAGTGCCGTTGGTGCCGCCGAAGATGATGAAGTTCGAATCAAGCGGGCCAATGGTCTGCCCATTGGTCAGGAACCACCCGACATTGCGCCAGACCAGCAGCCCGCCAAGCGTCACGATGAACGCGGGGATGGTCAGGTAGCCGATCAGCCAGCCATGAAAGGCCCCGATCAGCGTGCCCGCCGCTATGCCCACCACGATGGTAATCGGCGCGGTCAGCGGGTTGTTCAGGCCAAACCCCAGCATGTTGGGCAGGATCTCGGTCTGGGTCATCGCCATGATGGCCGACGCGGTGGCCAGCAAAGCGCCAACGCTCAGGTCGATATGGCGGGTGACGATCACAAAGACCATGCCGCAGGCCATGATGGCCACGGAAACCGTCTGAATCGTCAGATTGAAGATGTTGCGCGGCGTCAGGAAACGACCATCCGTGATCAGGTCGAACCCGAAGGCAAGAATTACGAAGGCACCAACCATCCCAAGCAGACGGGTATCCAGCTCGAGCTGCTGGAACACGGTCTTGCGGTTTTGTGTGGGAAGCGGCTGAGACGGGGTGTCGGTCATGTCCGAACTCCAATTGTCAGCTTTTTTAGGGCGACGCGCCCCCGGCTCTTCGGGGGCGCGTCGGATTGGTCAGGCTCAGTTACAGGGCGCGGGGCCGTTGCTGACACCCTGGCAAAGCGCCTCAAGCTCGATCCAGCCGGCATCGACGACAAGCGAGAGATTCTCGGCCGTGATCGGAACCGGGGCCAGGAACATCGAGGTCATGGTGGTGCCGCCGGGCGAGGTCCAGTCCTGCGCGCCTTCGACATCTGCCATCATCGCGCCACCGGCCAGAGCAACCGCGATCTCGGCCGCGGCGCGGCCCAGGTCACGGGCGTCTTTCCAGACCGATACGGTCTGGGTGCCCGAAGCGACACGGTTCAGCGCGGCGTGGTCGCCGTCCTGACCCGAAACCGGGATACCTTCCATGCCTTGCGCGGTCAGGGCCGCCACAACGCCACCGGCGGTGCCGTCATTCGACGCGATCACGGCATCGACGCCGTTATCGGTCGCGGTCAGGATCTGTTCCATGTTGCGCTGTGCATTGGCAGGCAGCCAGCCATCGGTATAGGCCTCGCCCACGATCTCGATATCGCCGGCATCAATCGCGGCCTGGATGATCTCCTGCTGGCCACCGCGCAGGAAGTCTGCGTTCGGGTCAGTCGGCGATCCCTTGATCATGACATAGCGGCCCGTGGGGGCAGCGGCCAGAACCGCGCGCGCCTGCATCCGGCCAACCTCGACATTGTCGAAGGTCAGGTAGAATGCACGGTCATCCTCGATCAGGCGGTCATAGGCGATGACCGGAATACCCTCATCCGCGGCGGCCTGAACGGCGGGGCCGATGGCCTGTGCGTCTTGCGCCAGAATGATCAGCGCATCAACGCCCTGGGCGATCAGGCTTTCGATATCCGAAAGCTGCTTGGCCGACGAAGATTGCGCATCGGCCGAGATATAGGTGGCCCCGGCCGCATCCAATGCGGCAACGATGGCGGCTTCATCCGTGGCCCAGCGTTCCTCCTGGAAATTGGACCAGCTGACACCGACGGTGATGCCTTGTGCGAATGCCGTGGTGGCAAACATGACCGCGAACAGAGTCGCGGCAATACGTTTCAGAAATTTCATTTATTCCTCCCTAGTGCATTATTAGGGAGCCCCTGGCGAGACGCCCGTTATGTGATCTTACGCTAGCATTAATTTTTTCGAAGATCAAATTAAATAACCGAAGCCAAAATCAGCACGGCTTGCCGAATTATTTTTTTTAGTGAATTATACCAGAAAGGGGAAAATGATGGCTGCACTGGCACGCGCGACACATGGCTTGGAACAACGCGAGGTGGGGCGTCAGCAGGTTTTCGACACGATCCGAACAGCCGGACGAATCGCCCGAATCGACATCGCCCGCGAAACCAGCGTCAGCCCGGCCACCGTCACCGCGATCACTTCGGAGTTGCTGGCCGCCGGGCTGATCGAGGAGATCGTGCCGGAAGGTGACCGTGAAGGTGCCAAGCGGGGGCGCCCGCGCGTGGCGCTGAAAATCCGGGGAAGCGCGCATCTGATGGCGGGGCTGAAGATCTCGGATCGCTCTGCCACCGTGATCCTGGTCGATTTCGAGGGCAATACCATCGGTGAATACGACGAACCCCTGCCCGGCCCGGTGATGTCACCCGAAGAACTGGTGACCCTGGTGGGCCAGGCGCTGGACGGGGCCTGTGGGGCCGCCGGGCGGTCGCGCTCGGAGATTTCGGGCGTGGGCCTGGGCCTGTCCGGGCAGATCGACGCGGCCCGGAATTTCGTGCATTGGTCGCCGTCGCTGGACGCGCGCAATGTGCATCTGGGACAGATGTTGGCCGCGGCGCTGCCGTTTCCCTTTTTCATGGACAATGATGCCAATCTGGTCGCCATGGCCGAGCAACTGTTCGGCGAAGGCCGCAACACGTCCGATTTCATCGTCATCACCATCGAACAGGGTGTCGGCATGGGCATCGTGATCGACAATCAGATCTATCGCGGCGAACGGGGCTGCGGGGCCGAGTTCGGCCACACCAAGGTGCAGCTGGATGGCGCGCTGTGCCGTTGTGGGCAGCGCGGCTGCCTTGAGGCCTATGTCGGCGATTATGCCCTGCTGCGCGAGGCCAATATCCGCAGCGGTGCCCTGCCCGAAGAAGACCTGTCGCTGCTCTATGCCCGCGCGCGCGGCGGCGATGCGATGGCGCAGAGCATCCTGGATCGGGCCGGGCGGATGTTTGCCATGGGATTGGCCAATATCATCAACATTTTCGATCCTGCGCTGTTGATCCTGTCGGGCGAACAGATGGCGTTCGATTTCCTCTATTCCGACGAAGTTCTGGCCCGGGTGCGTGCCTCGGTGGTGCAGGTCGATGCCGCATTGCCCGAGATCCGCATTCACAAATGGGGGGATCTGATGTGGGCCAAGGGGGCTGCTGCCTACGCGATGGAGGGCGTCACCGCACAAACCATAAAGGGGCTTGCCGCCAATGAGGCTTAGCATTGCATTGATCCTTTTGCCCGGTCTGGCGGCCGCCCAACCGGCCTTTGAGCCGCGCCCGGTGCCCGATCATGCCTATACCGGCGGCTGGGAGTTTTTCGTCGGGGGCGGCCTGGCGGCGTTCGATTGCAGCGGTGACGGCTTGCCCGAGCTATACGTCGCGGGCGGTGAAAGCCCGGCACAATTGATGCGCAACGCGGGCGATTTCGTCTTTGCCGCCGACACGCCCGAGGCGCTGGACCTGACCGGCGTCACTGGGGCCTATCCGCTGGATATCGACAGCGATGGCCGCTTGGATCTGGCGGTATTGCGGGTCGGCGAAAACCGCCTGCTGCGTGGGCTGGGGGATTGCGAATTCGCCGAATTCGAGGGGCTCGGGTTTGAAAGCGGTGACCGCTGGACCACCGCCTTTTCCGCCACCTGGGAGCTGGGCCAGAGCCTGCCGACGCTGGCCTTTGGCAATTACGTCGACCGAAGCGACCCCGAAGGCCCGTTTGAGGCCTGCGATCAAAGCCTGCTCTATCGCCCTGAGGGTGATCGCTATGGCGCGCCGCTGGCGCTGGAGCCGGGGTATTGCACGCTGTCGATGCTGTTTTCCGATTGGGGGCGGCAGGGCCGGGCCGATCTGCGGGTGTCGAATGACCGGCATTATTACGTGAGCCATGGGCAGGAACAGATGTGGGCGATGCAGGAAACGCCGCGCCTTTTTGATGCCGGGGACGGCTGGAACGCCTATCAGCTCTGGGGCATGGGCATTGCGTCGCGCGATCTGGACGGCGATGGTTTGCCCGAAATCTACATGACCTCGATGGGCGATCAGCGCCTGCAACTGCTCGACCGCGATGCCACCGGCCCGTCCTATGTCGACGCGCCCTATGCACGTGGAGCCACGGCGCAACGGCCCTATACAGGCGGCGACGGGCGGCCCTCGACCGGTTGGCACGCGGCGTTCGGCGATGTGGATCGGGATGGGTGGGATGATCTCTTTGTGTCCAAGGGCAATGTCGAGCAGATGCCCGGCAGCGCCATGGACGACCCCAACAACCTGCTGATGGGCGCGGCCGATGGCGTGTTCCGCGAGGCCGGTCTACAGGCCGGTATTGCTGGGATGGAACGCAGCCGGGGCGCGGCCCTGATCGATATGAATGGCGACGGGTTGCTGGATCTGGCGGTGGTGAACCGGAGCGCACCGATGGAGCTGTATCAGAACGTCACCGACACCGCGGGGGGCTGGGTGCAGGTCGATGTGATGCAAGACGGGACCAACCGATATGGCGTCGGGGCCTTTGTCGAGGTTCGGGCCGGGGACCGGGTATGGACGCAGGAAATCACCGTGGGCGGCGGCCATGCCGGGGGTGTGGCCGG
>CAXBGQ010000191.1:0-6286 GCA_963975135.1 uncultured Nioella sp.
CTACCAGATCACGCTTGGCGGCGACGGCACCGAGGATGCGGTGATCGGCACCCGCACCGGCCCCGGTTTTTCCTATGACCAGATCGTGCCCGCGGTCGAGCGCATCGTGATGGCCTATCTGAACCTGCGCACGGATGCGGATGAGACCTTCCTGCAAACCTACAAGCGCCTCGGCATGGAGCCGTTCAAATCAGCGCTCTATACGGAGACAACCCGTGCCGCTTGACGCCCCCTTTGGCCCCCTTGCCGACTGGGTCGCGGCGTTGAATGACCGTTACCGGCACCATTCGGCGACGGCGGTGATGCAACGTGCCCTGTCGGACCCCGATCTGGGGCGCATCGCGCTGGTCTCCTCCTTCGGGGCGGAATCGGTGGTGCTGCTGCACATGGTCTCGGTCATCGACAAGGCCACACCGGTGTTGTTCATCGACACCAACATGCTGTTTCCCGAGACGCTGAGCTATCAGCGCGAGGTTGCCGACCATCTGGGCCTGAGCGATATGCGCATCATCCATGCCAGCAAGATCGCTACCATCACCGGCGACCCCGACGCCACCCTGCATCGGCGCGACACCGATGCCTGCTGCGATCTGCGCAAGGTGCGCCCGATGGAAGCCGCACTGGCCCCGTTCGACAGCTGGATCACGGGGCGCAAACGGTTTCAGTCGGGCAGCCGCGCGGCGCTGGAATTTTTCGAGACCGAAGGCGACTTGCGCATCAAGATCAACCCGCTGGCGCATTGGGAGCCTCAGGATGTTCAGGATTACATGATCAATAACCGCCTGCCGCGTCACCCCCTGGTGGCCAGGGGCTACCTTTCCATCGGATGCGCGCCTTGCACATCGCCCGTCGCCCCCGGTGCCGATCCCCGATCGGGCCGCTGGCAGGGTGAGGACAAGGAAGAATGCGGCATCCATTTCATCGACGGGCGCATCGTGCGTGGGCCCCTGAAACACGCCTCCTGAGAAAGGAAACGCCATGAAAGACCTCGTTACCGAAGCCGCGCTCAGCGCCGTCCTGATCACCGATGCCGGGTTTGCGCCCGATACCGGCCCTGCCCCGCTGGATCTCGCGCCCGATGCCGATCTGGCGGCGCTGGCTCCGAATCTGTCCGGCATCCCGGCCATTCGCATCCCGTTTGCCAGCTTCGCCGATGGCCGTGGCTTCACGCTGGCGCGCCGGTTGCGGCTGATGGGCTACGCCGGGCATTTGCGCGCCGCCGGGCATGTGCTGGCCGATCAATACGCCATGGCGCGGCGGTCGGGCTTTGACGCGGTGGAAATTTCCGCCGATCTGGCCGCGCGTCAGCCCGAAGATCACTGGCGCGCCCGGGCCGATTGGCGCGCCCATGACCACCGCGCAAGGCTGATGGCGGCCTGAGCCCCCTTTTCCTGACCGAGATCAAAGACTAGACAGAAGGTGCGGTTTACCGACAGGCCGCAATAATTGACATGACCGAGCAATCCCCCGTGACCCAAGCCACCGCCGTAAAAGTGCCGACCCTGCCCGACGCCCAGACCGTGACCGAGGTCAGGCACTGGACCGACCGCCTGTTCTCCTTTCGCGTAACGCGGCCCGCATCGCTGCGGTTCCGGTCGGGGGAGTTTGTGATGATCGGCCTGATGGGCGAGGCTGACCCCAAGACGGGCAAGCAAAAACCGCTGCTGCGCGCCTATTCCATCGCCTCGCCAAGTTGGGATGAGGAATTGGAGTTCTATTCGATCAAGGTGCAGGACGGCCCGCTGACCAGCCGCCTGCAACATATCCGGCCGGGCGATGAGATCATCCTGCGCCCCAAGCCGGTGGGCACGCTGGTCCATGACGCGCTGTTGCCGGGCAAACGGATCTGGTTTTTCGCCACCGGCACCGGCTTTGCGCCCTTCGCCAGCCTCCTGCGCGACCCGCAGACCTATGAGGATTACGATGAGGTGATCATCACCCATACCTGCCGCGAGGTGGGCGAGCTTGCCTATGGCGCGGAGTTGATCGAGAGCATCCGCAACGATGACATGCTGGCCGAACTGATCGGCGAGGGCTTTGCCGACAAGATCCGCTATTACCCCACAACCACCCGCGAAGAGAGCCCCAAGATGGGCCGCATCACCGATCTGATGCGTTCGGGTGAGGCATTCGCCGATCTCGGCGTTGCCCCCATCACCCCCGAGACCGACCGCGCCATGATCTGCGGCAACCTCGCCTTCAACCTTGAGCTGAAGGAGATGCTGGAGGAGTTCGGGCTGGAGGAAGGGGCCAATTCCCGGCCCGCGCAATATGTGGTGGAAAAGGCGTTTCTCGACTGAAATCGGTCCAATTTGATGGGCAATGAGGGCGGTCCTGTCGGGCCGCCCTCGTTTATTTTCGTGCCGACAGGTTTTTTCCACAATCGGGCTTTTGGCGCTGGATGAAGAAACGGCGCCGCCATATCGGGCTGGCGGCCTTTGCCTGATCCGGCAACGATCTCAACAAAAAAAGGGCGCGCCTTTGATTTAGCGCGCCCCATTTACATTTCGTTGAGATGTGACAGGCCTATTTCGCCGGTCCGATCATCATCACCATCTGACGGCCTTGCAGGGGTCTGCGACCCGCAGACACCCCAACCGGCAGTCCTATGCATCGCAAAGGATGAGAGGTGGAAGGCCTATTTCGCCGGCCCGATCATCATCACCATCTGACGGCCTTCCATCTTCGGCATGTTCTCGATCTTGCCGACATCCTCGACATCCGCCGCCACCCGTTCCAGCAATTCGCGGCCCAGGTTCTGGTGCGCCATTTCGCGGCCCTTGAACCGCAGCGTCACCTTGACCTTATCGCCAGCTTCCAGGAACCGGAACACGTTGCGCATCTTGACGTCATAATCATGCGTATCGGTGTTGGGGCGGAACTTGACCTCTTTGACCTCGATGGTCTTTTGCTTTTTCCGGGCCTCGGATTCGCGCTTTTGCTGTTCGTATTTGAACTTGCCGAAATCCATGATCTTGCACACGGGCGGTTCGGCATTGGGTGAAATTTCGACCAGGTCCAACCCGGCCTCGGCGGCCATATCCATGGCACGCGCGGGGGTAACCACCCCGACGTTTTCACCTTCTGCGCCAATAAGGCGAATTTCTGTGGACCGGATGCGTTCATTGACGCGGGGGCCGGTATCGCGCTGTGGAGGCGCGTTATGAGGTCTGCGGGCTATCGGCGAATTCCTTCTGTTGCCACCAAGATTTGGGCAAAATTACCCCCGCGCACCGCAAGGTTCAAGGCGAATCCCCGCCGGTTTGACAATGAATGCCGCAGGCGATGGTCGGTTTGCGTTGCACTAACCTAAAATGGGGCTTAATTGAGGCCGCAAAAGCGATTTCATTCAAGTCTGGAGACCCCATGTCACGTTCGCTGATCATTATCATCGCCCTGGCCGCCATTGCCGCCATTGTCTATTTCATGAGCCCGCTCAGCCAGGACGCCGAAGCGCCCATGCCCGCCGTCGAAGAGGTGATGGAGGAAGCGGAGGCCGTAGAAGAATCGGTAGAGGAAGCGGCAGAAGAAGCCGCAGAGGAAGCCGAAAGCGCGGTTGAGGAAGTCATGGAGACCGTGACCGAAGAAGCCGCCGAGGCCATGGACACCGTCGCAGAGGGCGTCGAGAACGCCGTTGAGGCCGTGACCGAGGGTGAGGCCGATCTGTCCGAAGCAGCCGCAGGCGTTGCGGAGGCTGTCACCGAAGGCGCTGCGGAGGCGGTCGAAGGCGTCGCGGAAACGGTTGTCGAAGGGGCCACCGAGGCGGTCGAGGCCGTTACCGATACCGTGACCGGACAGGCTGCTGAAGCGGTCGAAACCGTGACCGGAACCACTACGGAGACCGTGGTCGAAGCCACTACGGAGACCGTGGTCGAAGCCACTACGGAGACCGTGGCCGAAGCCGCCACAGCCGCCGCCGATCCCGCCACAGTGCTCAGCGTTGATGGCTTTGACGCCGACGCGGCCCTGGCGCTGGTTTCCGGATCTGACGGTTTGTCCGACATCTCGCGCGCCGCCCTGTCGGCCGCGGTCGAACAGGCCCGCAACGACCCCGCATTGGTGGGCGAAGTTGTGACCCGCCTGCGCGCCGCACTGGGTCTGTGAACCCTTCCGGCCCCGCGCCGGACCGGACCCGGTTGTTTTTCGCCCCCGCGCCCTGACTGGGTCGCGGGGGCGTTTTTGTTTGCCTTGCGGCCAATGGGTCTCCGATCTGCAGCGGCCCATCGGGCAGCAGTTCGTGCCCGGATGGTTTTCGGTCGCATTCTGACCTACGCTGCCGCCGCCGCCCGCGCCATTCTGGGGCCGAGAAAGGTCTGCCATGCCCACGTTTTCCGACAGTATCCTGACCGCGCTCGGCCTGATTGCCTCGGCCGATTCCGATCTGCTTGAGATCGTGGCACTGTCGCTCAGGGTTTCGCTCAGCGCGGTGTTTCTGGCCACATTGATCGGCCTGCCGCTTGGCGCGGCCCTGGCGGTCTTTCGGTTTCCGGGCCGCGGCGCGCTGGTGGTTCTGGTCAATGCGCTGATGGGTTTGCCGCCGGTGGTGGTCGGGTTGGTGGTCTATCTGACCTTCTCGGCCTCGGGGCCGCTTGGTGTGTTGGGCTTTCTCTATACGCCCGCCGCGATGATCGTGGCGCAAACGGTGCTGGTCACGCCCATCATCGCGGCGCTGTCACGCTCTACGCTCAGCGACCTTCTGGGCGAATATGACGAAACCCTGCGCGTTCTTGGTGCCACCCGGCTGGATGTCATTGCAACGCTGTTGTGGGACGCCCGGTTTTCGCTGGCCACCGCGCTGTTGGCCGGGCTTGGCCGGGCCTTGGCCGAGGTCGGCGCCGTGATGCTGGTGGGCGGCAATATCGACCATGTTACGCGGGTCATGACCACCGCCATCGCGCTGGAGACCTCGCGCGGGGCGCTGCCGCTGGCGCTTGGCCTCGGCATGGTGCTGCTGTTGATAACGCTGGTTCTGAACGCGGTCGTGCTTGGCCTGCGCGGCCGGTTGGAGGCCCATGCCCATGCCTGACTATGATGCCAGCCACGTCATTCCGTTCCAGCCGCCGCGCAGCCAGGAAATGCCGGGGCTACGGGTTCAGGGCCTGCATGTCACACGTCGCAACGTGGCCCTGCTGAACGGCGTTGATCTCGAAATGTCGCCCACCGGCATCACCGCGTTGCTCGGGCCGAACGGAGCCGGGAAATCATTGCTTTTGCGGGTCATTGCCGGGCTCATCGCGCCAGATCAGGGCCGGGTGCAGATCCCGCGCGCCATGCGGGAACGGATCGGCCTAGTGCTGCAACGGCCGGTATTGTTGCGTCGCTCGGTGCGGGCCAATCTGCGCCATGCGCTGGCGCTGGCCCGTGTGCCCCGGCGCGACCGTAGCAGGCGGGTTGCGGGGCTTTTAGCGCTTGGCCATCTCGATGGGCTTGCCGATCGCCCCGCCCGGCGCATGTCCGGTGGCGAACAGCAGCGGCTGGCCATTATCCGAGCCCTGGCGGCCAACCCTCTCTTGCTGATGCTCGATGAGCCGACCGCCCATCTCGACCCGCAAGCCACCCATGCCATCGAGACACTGGTGGCGCAGATAAGTTCCGAAGGCACCAAGGTGATCCTCGTCACCCATGATATCGGACAGGTGCAAAGGCTGGCCGATGAGGTGGCGTTCCTGCATCAGGGGCGCTGCCATGAGCGGGCCGAAAAAACCGCCTTTCTGAATACCCCCGAAAGCGCCGCCGCGCGGGCCTATCTGAACGGAAAGCTGTTGCTGTGAAGCTGGTTTCTATCGCGCTTGTGGTCTTTCTCGCCTCCCCGGCCCTGGCCGAAAATGACGTGGTGCTGGTGCAATCGACGACCTCGACCCAAAACTCCGGGCTCTATGCCTACCTTCTGCCGATCGCGGCGCAGGCGCTTGGCCTCGATATCCGTGTGGTCGCCGTGGGCACCGGCCAGGCGCTTGGCAATGCGGAACGCTGCGATGGCGATATTCTGATCGTGCATGCCCGCGCGGCGGAAGAGGCGTTTGTCGAGGCGGGCTTTGGCACCGCGCGGTATGATCTGATGTATAATGATTTCGTTCTTGTCGGACCGCGAAGTGATCCCGCAGGCGTCGCGGGGGCCGCCACCGCCGCCGAGGCTTTGGCCCGGATTGCCGCAGCCCGCGCGCCGTTTGCCAGCCGTGGCGATGACAGCGGCACGCACCAAAAAGAGCTCAGCCTCTGGGGTGGCATCGCCGATGTCGCGGCCGCCTCGGGCGGCTGGTATCGCGAAACCGGATCGGGCATGGGG
>CAXBGQ010000192.1:0-6239 GCA_963975135.1 uncultured Nioella sp.
CACGAAGGCGAAGCAGAGTCTTCCCCCAACCCCTCCCCCTATTTCGACGGCTGCCTGCCCATCGAGGTGATGGCCGAACGCGGCCGCGAGACCCTGCGTTTCGGCCCGATGAAACCCGTCGGTCTGACCAACCCGCACCAGCCCGACATCAAGGCGCATGCCATCGTGCAACTCAGGCGCGACAACAAACTGGGCACGCTTTTCAATATCGTGGGCTTCCAGACCAAGATGAAATACGGCGCGCAAACCTCTGTTTTCAAAATGATTCCAGGGCTGGAAAACGCCAGCTTCGCGCGCCTTGGCGGCATCCACCGCAACACGTTCCTCAATTCACCGACCCTGCTCGACAATCAGATGCGCCTGCGCTCACGCCCTCATATCCGCTTTGCCGGTCAGATCACCGGGGTCGAGGGCTATGTCGAATCGGCGGCCATGGGGCTTTTGGCCGGCCGCCTCGCTGCCGCCGAGATCACCGGCCGGACCCTGCCGCCGGTGCCTCAGGTCACCGCCATGGGCGCGCTTGTCCACCACATCACCGGCGGGGCCGAGGCCAAGACATTTCAGCCGATGAACGTGAATTTCGGCCTCTTCCCCCCCATCGACCTCAAGGGCGGACGCCGCAACCGCAAGGCCCGCTACAAGGGCTATACCGACCGCGCCAAATCCGCCTGGACCGATTGGCTGACCGCCGAGACCGTCCCGGTTTGATCTGGACGCAAGACCGCCGCCGCTGTTAGCGTCGCGCCCATGACCGAGAAATTCCTGACCAGATCCTACGGCAAGAAAAGCACCGGCGCACTCCGGGCGCATTACGATGCCTGGGCCGACAGCTATGATGCCGAGATCGCCGAAAACGGCTATGCCACGCCAGCGCGCTGCGCCGCTGCTCTGGCCGCAATGGGACTTGCCAAAGCGGCCCCCATCCTCGATCTGGGCTGTGGTACCGGCCTTTCCGGCGCGGCGCTCTCTGCCGAGGGCTTCACCGTGATCGACGGCACTGACCTCTCGCCCGGCATGCTGGCAAAGGCCGAAAAACGCGCCCTTTACCGACAGCTTTTTCCGGGCCACCCCGATGGCCTCCTGCCACAAGGCCCCTATCAGGCGATCTGCGCCGTCGGTGTCATCAGCCCCGGTGCCGCCCCGATCTCGATGCTGGCCACCGCGCTCGATCTGCTGCCGCCGGGCGCGCCTTTGGTGATGTCGCTCAACGATCACGGGCTTGCCGATGCCAGCTATACCAGCGGAATTGCGGCGGTGGTCGCCGCCGGATACGCGCGGCTCAGTTTCGAGGAATACGGCGACCACCTGCCCGGGATCAACCTGAACTCCACCGTCTACGTGCTTGAAAAAACGTGACTTTCACCACACGATTCGCACCATCGCCAACCGGTCCTCTGCATTTGGGGCACGCCTATTCCGCCATTCTTGCCCATGACATGGCGCGCGATGCCGGTGGACGGTTTCTGCTGCGCATCGACGATATCGACCAGACCCGCGCGCGCGCCCATTGGGTCACCCAGATCGAACAGGATCTGACCTGGCTCGGCCTGACCTGGGACGGCGAGCCCTGGCATCAATCCGACCACCTGCCCGAATACCGCTCCGTTCTGGATAGGCTGACCGCGCGCGGCTTGACCTATCCCTGTTCCTGCAAGCGTCGCGATATCGAGAGCGCCGCCGCCGCCCCGCAGGAAGGCGTGCCCAGCCACGGCCCCGATGGCCGCATCTATCCCGGCACCTGCCGCCACCGCCCGATGTCGGATCTGCAACCCGGTGACGCGATTCGCCTCGACCTGGCCCGCGCCCTGCCCGCCACCCTGCCCGCCTTCACCGAAACCGGCCCCGCCCATGCCGGCGTTCACCCCGTCACGCCCGACCACCTGCAAACCCATATCGGCGACCCGGTGCTGGCCCGCCCAAACATGGCCGCCTCCTATCACCTCAGCGTGGTGATCGACGACGCCGCCCAGAGCGTGACCCATGTGATCCGTGGCGAGGATCTCTTCGAGGCCAGTTTCCTGCACGTCGCTCTGCAAACCATCCTCAACCTGCCGACGCCCATCTACCACCACCACGCGTTGATCCGCGACGAGCAGGGCAGGCGCCTCGCCAAACGCGACGATGCCCGCGCCATCGCCACCTATCGCGACGCCGGGCTCAGCCCGATGGATATCCGAAACATGCTGCCCCTGCCTTCTTTGCGCCTATAAATATCCAAAGAAGACTGCAACACACGCCACGACCAACATCGTGCGCACCGCGTCACCATGCACCAATCAAACCATAAAGCGGCCCCGCCAAGGGGCCTCAATTCAGTTGATCGGCTCCATGATCTCCACTTCGACGCCGTCCCGGATCGCGGTGTAGAAACAGGCCTGTCGGTTGGTGTGGCAGGCAGGCCCCGTCTGGCGCACCAGCGCCAGCAGGCAATCGCGGTCGCAATCAATCCGCAGTTCCACCAATTCCTGCACATGGCCCGAGCTTTCGCCCTTGACCCAGAACGCGCCCCGCGACCGCGACCAATAGGTCACCCGCCCCGTCGCCAGCGTCCGGGCCACGGCCTCGGCATTCATCCAGGCCAGCATCAGAACCTCGCCGGTCGCCGCCTCCTGCGCGATGCAGGGCACAAGACCGTCGGAATTATAGCTCAAACCGTGTGGGTCAAATTCCATCGCCGGGCTCCCTTTGCAAATCGCGCCTGCCTCGCTACCTATAGCCCAAGAGGCCGAGGGAAAAGCCATGACGACCGACAGCGATCTGATCAAACTCTACTCACAGCGCATTCTGGCGCTGGCGGCCGATATCCCGCTGACCGACCGGCTGGACAACCCGCAGGCAACCACCCGCAAACGCGCGCCGCTTTGCGGCTCGACTGTCACCGTCGATCTCGATGTGGAAAACGGCGTCATCACCCGGTTCGGGCAGGATGTGAAGGCGTGCGCCCTCGGTCAGGCCTCGGCCGCCCTGGTCGGCGCGCATGTGCTTGGCCGCAGCCGGGCCGAGGTTGAGACCGGGCGCAATCAGCTGCGCGCCATGCTGAAGGAGGGTGCGCCGCCGCCCAATGCGCCTTTCACGGGCTTCGAAGTGCTGGAACCTGCGCGTGAGTACAAAAACCGCCACGCCTCGATCATGCTGGCGTTTGAAGCCACGCTCGAGGCCATGGCAGACGCCGAACGCGCCGCTTGCGCCTGAAAATTCTTCCGCAAGAATTTTCCCCGCGCATAAAAAAACCGCCGCGCTCCGGGGACAACCGGAGGGCGGCGGCAAGGTATGCGTGTCGGCGTTTTCCAAAACCAGGTGCGCAGGGCAGGCAAAAACCCTGAAAAATGCACCATCAGGCAGAGGCCGCGCGAGGGATGTTTGGGGACAGACCCAAGCGCGATTTCGAAAAGGCTCCGGACGATCGACCGCAGGCAGAATTTCAAGGCAGGCTCAGACCAGACCCGGCAAATGCAGCAAACCAACGGTCATGGCACCCAGCGCCAACACACCCGCAAAATCGAAAAGAAGCGTATCTCGGGAGGTCTCAAGGATCTGTCTGATCTGGCTGAACATGGTTTCCAATTCCTCAATTGTCATCGGCGTGTTAACGCTTTGTTCTCATTTTCGGGCTGCGAAAGCAAGAACTTTTTGAGAACATTTGCGAACAAACCGGCATCAAATGGTTAATGCTCGCCCTAACCCACTGAAATCAAACGGATCGCCTTTTCCTGTTCCATCAACCACAAAAGCACCCGCGCCGATTGCCCGCGCGGGCCCATCAGGTCGGGATCCTGCGCCAGCAGCGCCCGCGCATCGCGTTGTGCCACTTCCATCAGCCCGGTCTGGCTTTCCATATCGGCAACCCGGAACCGGGGCAGTCCCGATTGCGCGGTCCCGATCAGATCACCGGCCCCACGAATGGCCAGATCCTCTTCGGCGATGCGAAACCCGTCCTCGGTCTCGCGCAGCACGCCCAACCGGCGGCGCGCGGTTTCCCCCAGTGGCGCGCGATACATCAAGAGACAGGTCGAGGCTGCCGCCCCCCTCCCCACCCGGCCGCGCAGCTGATGCAGCTGCGCCAGCCCGAAATTCTCGGCCTGTTCGATCACCATGATCGAGGCATTGGGCACATCCACGCCGACCTCGATCACCGTCGTGGCCACCAGAACCCGGGTCCGCCCGGTGTTGAAATCATCCATCGCGGCATCTTTTTCGGCAGGCGGCAGCTGGCCATGAACCAAGCCCACCACGCCCTCGCCCAGCTCGGCGCGCAACGCCTTGAACCGGTCCTCGGCCGCCGTCATGTCGACCGCCTCGCTTTCCTCGACCAACGGGCAAACCCAATAGGCCTGTCGCCCCTCGGCCACCGCGTCGCGCAGATGCTGCACCACCTCACCTATTCGCGCCGTATTGACCAGCGCCGTCGTGATCGGGTGCGGCCGGGCGGCTTTTCGTCCAGAACCGAGATGTCCATATCGCCATAGGTCGCGAGACTCAGCGTGCGCGGAATCGGCGTCGCGGTCATCACCAGAATATCGGCGGCGCGGCCCTTTTCGCCCAGCCGCACCCGTTCGCGCACCCCGAACCGGTGCTGTTCATCGACCACGGCCAGGCGCAGATCGCCAAAGACGACATCCTCCTGAAACACCGCATGGGTGCCAACCAGAATCGCAATCTCTCCGGTCTTCAGCGCCGCCAGCTTGGCGCGCCGCTCGGCCGCTTTGTCCCGGCCCGTCAGGATCTCGAGCCGCACGCCCGCCGCCGCGGCCATCGGCGCAAGGCTCGCCAGATGCTGCGCTGCCAGGATCGAGGTCGGAGCCATCATCACCGCCTGCCCGCCCGTTTCCACCGCGATCAGCATCGCCAGCATCGCCACCAGCGTCTTGCCCGACCCGACATCGCCCTGCACCAGCCGGTTCATCCGCGTCGGTTGCGCCATATCCTGCGCAATCTCGGCAATGACGCGGGTCTGCGCCGGGGTGGGCTGAAACGGCAGGCTGGCCAGCACCCGGGCGCGCAGATGGCCGTCGCCCTCGGAAATAAACCCCTTGGCGCGCCGCACCTTGGCGCGGGCCAGCCCAAGCGTCAGCTGATGGGCCATGAATTCATCATAGGCCAGCCGTTCCCGCGCCGGATGGGCACGCGACAGATCCCGTTCATTTTCAGGGTGATGCGCTTTTTCCAGCGCTTCCGGCCAGGCCGGCCAACCCTTCGATTTCAACAGCGGAAGGTCGATCCATTCGCCCAGATAAGGCGCGCGCGGCAGGGCCGATGCGACGGCCTTGGCAATGCCTTTCTGGGTCACACCCGCCGTCAGGGGATAGACCGGTTCATAGGCCGGGATGGTGGCGGCATCGGCGGGCGGGACCACATGATCGGGGTGAACCATCTGGGCAATGCCGTCAAAAAGCTCCACCCTGCCCGATACGATGCGCCGCGCCCCGGTGGGCAAAAGCCGTTCGAGATAATCGCTGCGAGCGTGGAAGAACACGAGGTCAAAGCTGGTCTCGGCATCGGTGACATGCACCCGGTAGGGTCGGGTTTTCACCGCCGGTTTGCGATGCGGGCCGATCACGACCTCCACCGTCACCGTGCCCGGCAGAACCGCCGCGGTGATCGAGGCCACCCGGGCCCGGTCAATGCCGCCCACCGGCAGGGTCAGCAGCAGATCCTTCGGTGTCTCAACGTCCAGACCCTTATAATGCTTCGCGGTTTTCGGGCCGATGCCATCAAGCACCTCTAGTTCGGCAAAAAGCGGAAACAGAATCTCGGGGCGCGTGCCCTTTGCATCAGCCATCGCCGGGCTCCACCGCTGTCGGCACGGGATCGATCAACGCCAGCCAGGCGTCCTCATCCAATATCTCGACGCCCAGATCGGCAGCCTTTTTCGCCTTTGACCCGGCCCCCGGACCGGCGATCAGGATGTCGGTTTTGGCGCTGACACTGCCCGAAACCTTGGCCCCCAAAGCCTCCGCCCGCGCCTTGGCCTCGGCCCGTGTCATTTTCTCCAACGTGCCGGTGAAGACGACGGTTTTGCCCGCCACGGGGCTGTCATCACTTGCCCGCGCGGCCGGTGCCCGCGGGCTCAGATGCGCCACCAGACGGTCAATCGAAGCGCGTTCCTGGGCCTGCTGGAACGAGGTTACCAGCGACAGCGCCACGGTCGCGCCGATGCCGTCGATGCCGGTCAGATCCTCCCAGGCCGCCAATGCGCGTGGGTCCAGCCCGGCCCAGACCTTTTTGCGGGTTCCGGCGAT
>CAXBGQ010000193.1:0-6199 GCA_963975135.1 uncultured Nioella sp.
GGGCATGGAGATCAGGCTACGCGGTGCGGTGCAAAAGGAAAAGCCCGCCATCGCCGAACTTGATCACGCGGATCAAGAACGGTGATTTGTGCCGGGGCCCGGATTGGGTTTAGGGTGGCCGGGTTTTGCCGGAACCAGGGATCCTTTTTATGACATTGCGCTATTGGCTGGTGATTTTCCTGCTCGGCATCGGCTGGGGGTCGTCGTTTTTCTTCAACGAGATACTGTTGCGCGAACTGGGGCCGATCAGCGTGGGCCTGGGCCGGGTCGGGATGGGGGCGGTGGGCTGCTGGATCTGGCTGCTCGCGCGGCGCACACCCTGGGCGGTGCCGCGTGCGGCCTTCGGGCAACTGGCTGTGTTCGGCGCGGTGCAATATGCCATTCCGCTGACCATTTACCCGGTGATGCAGCAATTCATCACCTCCAGCGCCGCCGGCATCGTCAATGCGATCACGCCGATTATGGTGGTGCTGGTCAGCCATGTCTGGCCCGCGGGTGAACGCGCGACGCCGCTGAAATCTGTCGGCGTTGTGTTTGGCTTTCTCGGCATCGTGGTAATGACGGTGCCAAGCTTTCAGGGGCAGGGGGCATCGAACCCCTGGGCGTTGATTGCGACCATGGCGGCCCCGTTATGTTATGGCGTGGCGCTGAATCTTTTGCGCCGCATGGATGCGATGGACCGCACCGTGCTGACGGCCTGGTCGCTGACTTTCGGGGCGTTCTTGATCGCGCCGCTGGCCTTGTGGGCCGAGGGCGCGCCGGTGATCACGATGGCCGAGACCTGGGGCGCGCTCGTTATCATCGGTTTCGTGCTGACCTCTGCGTCATTCATTGTCCTGTTCTGGCTTATCCCCATCGTCGGCGGCACTACGGCGTCGACCATCACCTTTATCGCGCCGATATCTGCCGTGTTGTTGGGGGTGCTGGTGCTGAACGAGGACATTGGCATCTTCCACATTGCCGGAATGGCGCTGATCTTTGCCGGGCTTTTGTTTATCGACGGGCGGTTGATGCGGCTGTTCCGGGCGGGCGCAACGGTGGATGCTCAACCAAAAGGTTGAATATGGTAAAATGCCGGTCGCGAGATCCGTGCCGTGCGGGCAGGATGCCGCATCTGATTTTTTATGTTTTATATCAATTGATTAAGAGTCAACCGCAAGGCTCAACTTCGCGTTGACTCTGCCCCTTCGGCTGCCTAGGTTCCGCGAGAAACCTCTGACGGGGAAATTTCGATGTCTGACCACCCTGATCCTGAGCGCCTGCAGGCGCTGGAAAAACGGCTGGAGCGGCTGAAGGGCCGGGAAGACGACGAAAAGCCCCATACCGAGGAACACTATTCCATGGCGCAGCATGCCTGGCGGATGGTGATAGAGCTGGTGGCCGGTCTGGGGATCGGGTTTTTCATCGGCCTTGGTCTGGATGCCCTGTTTGGCACCAAGCCCTGGTTGATGGTGATATTTACGGTGCTGGGGTTCATTGCCGGGGTCAAGACCATGATCCGATCGGCGCATGAAATGCAGCGCGACGCGATGGCCGCAGAGGCCGCGCAGGACGACGAGAGGGAATGACAGGTGTCTGAAGATACAGCAGCCAGTGGCGCAGAAGCCCTTGCCGAAAGCGGTTCCAGCCATGGCGGAGAGGCCGGCGCGATTGTAACCGGCGGATCGAGCCATGATATCCCCGGCGTCGCGCCGAGCGGATTGCAGATTCACCCGATGGAGCAGTTCGAGCCCGCGCGCCTCTTTGGCGAGGGTGAGATCTTCTGGTATACGCCCACCAACGTGACCTTGTGGATGCTGCTGGCGGTTCTGGCTGTGGCCCTGTTGATGGTTGCCGGCACATCGGGCCGCGCGTTCATTCCCAGCCGGGCGCAATCGACCGCTGAGCTGACCTATGGCTTTGTGCGCAAGATGGTCGAAGATGTGGCCGGCAAAGATGCCCTTGGCTTCTTTCCCTATATCCTGACGCTGTTCCTGTTCATCGTGATGGCAAACTTCCTCGCCATCCTGCCGATGAGCTTTTCGACAACCTCGCAGATAGCGGTGACGGCGGTGCTTGCGCTGGCGGTTTTCCTGACGGTCACGGTTCTGGGTTTCGTCAAGAACGGTGCCAAATTCCTCGGCCTCTTCTGGGTCTCGTCGGCCCCGCTGCCTCTGCGCCCCATTCTGGCGGTGATCGAGCTGATCTCGTATTTCGTGCGCCCGGTCAGCCACTCCATTCGTCTGGCGGGCAACATCATGGCCGGTCACGCGGTGATCAAGGTCTTTGCGGGCTTTGCCGGTGTTCTCGGTCTGGGCTCGGTCCTGCCGATCCTGGCCATCACATCGGTTCTGGCGCTAGAGGTGCTGGTTGCCTTCATCCAGGCCTATGTCTTCGCCATCCTGACCTGTGTCTATCTCAAGGACGCACTGCACCCATCCCATTGACGTGGCGGCGGGGTGACCCCCGCGCCTCACGGCTTCCGAAACAAACCAATCATTCGAAACTTCCAATCGTAAGGAGAACTCTCATGGAAGGTCAACTCGCACATATCGGCGCAGGCCTCGCAGCAATCGGTTCCGGCGCAGCCGCAATCGGTGTGGGCAACGTGGCAGGCAGCTTTCTGTCGGGCGCATTGCGCAACCCCTCGGCCGCCGCAGGCCAGACCGCGACCCTCTTTATCGGCATCGCATTTGCAGAAGCTCTGGGGATCTTCGCGTTCCTCGTCGCCCTGCTCTTGATGTTCGCCGTCTAAAACCCTCGCGGACCATCCTTACGACCGGATCGCGGGCCACATGGGCCGGCGATCCGGGGTAACCCGGTTCCCTGGAGGACAAGATGGCTGAAGACACATCACATGTTGCAGAGGTTGCCGAGGTGGCCGAGGCCGCCCCCGGTATGCCGCAGCTCGACATTTCGACTTTTCCGAACCAGATCTTCTGGCTCGTCGTCGCCATTGTGGCGATTTTCCTGATCCTGACGCGCGTGGCGCTGCCGCGGATCGGGGCGGTTCTGGCCGAACGTCAGGGCACGATAACCAATGACATAGCTGCCGCCGAGGATCTGAAACGCCAGGCCGCGGAAGCGGAGGCTGCCTATAACAAGGCTTTGGCCGATGCCCGCGCCGCAGCACAGGCAATCGCGGCTGATACCCGGGCCGAGATCATGGCCGATCTGTCTGACGCCATCGCCAGGGCGGATGCAGAGATCGCCGCCAAGGCCGCCGAATCCGAGGCCCATATCGCCGAGATCCGCGCCGGAGCGTTGGAGGCGGTGGAAGCCGTCGCCCGTGAAACGGCAGCCGAGATCGTGGCGGCCCTCGCCCCTGCCGCGGCTGATGATGCCGGAATTGCCGCGGCTGTCGCCGAACGTTTGAAAGGATAGCGGTATGAAACGTCTGAGCCTTCTTTTCATTCTCATCGGCAGCCCGGCCTTTGCCGCGGGCGACGGGTTCTTTTCGCTGTTCAACACCGATTTCGTGGTTGTTCTGGCCTTTCTCGTCCTCGTCGGGATTATCATCTATTACAAGGTGCCCGGCCTGTTGATGGGGATGCTGGACCAGCGTGCCGAGGGCATCCGCAGCGATCTGGACGAGGCGCGCGCCCTGCGTGAAGAGGCACAGACCATCCTTGCCTCCTATGAGCGCAAGCAGCGTGAGGTTGCCGAGCAATCCGAACGGATCATCGCCCAGGCCCGCGAGGAGGCACAGCTTGCCGCCGCTCAGGCCAGGGTCGATCTGGAAGCCTCGATCGTGCGCCGTGTTGCAGCGGCGACCGATCAGATCGCTTCGGCCGAAGCCGGTGCCGTGCGCGAAGTGCGTGACCGGGCCGTGTCGATCGCGGTCGATGTGGCCGCCCAGGTGATCGCCTCGAAAACCAGCGCCGCAGAGGCCAACAAGTTGATCGACGCCGCCATCGCGGATGTGGGATCGCGCCTGCACTGACCCCGCACCCATCATGAAAAATTGAATACCCCGGGCTGACGTAACGTCGGCCCGGGGTTTTCTTTTGTCGGCCCGCGCCTAGGTTGAAATGGAACCCCAAGGAGATCTGCCGATGACCCTGCCCGCAACGATGACCGCGCTTGTGTTGCGTGAGGATGGCTATGCCACCAACCGCGACACTGGCATGCCCCGTGATCTGTCGCCCTATGTGGAGCTGGCCGATATTCCCCTGCCAGAGGTCGGGCCCGGTCAGGCCTTGATCAAGGTGGCCCGCGCGGCGGTGAACCCGTCTGACCTGTTGTATGTTGCGGGCCTCTACGGGCAGCCGCGCGCCAAGGGCGGCCCGGCCGGGTTCGAAGGGGTCGGCGAGGTTGTGGCGGGCGATACGCCTCTGATCGGTCAGCGGGTCAGCTTTTTTGGCAGCGGGTCGGGCACATGGGCGGAATATGCCCTGACCGAGGCAAGCATGATGATCCCGCTCAGGCCGGATCTGCGCGACGAGGACGCCGCCGGGCTGATCGTCAACCCGGTCACCGCGATGGCGATGTTCGATATCGTGCGCGGCGATGGCGCGGACAGTTTCGTCTTTACCGCCGGGGGTTCGCAGCTTGGCAAGTTCCTGATCGGTCTGGGCAAGGATAACGGCATCGCGCCCATCGCCGTAGTGCGCCGCGCCGAGCAGGCCGATGCGCTCAAGGCCCTGGGCGCGGCCGAGGTTTTGGTCAGCACGGCCCCCGATTTCACGGCGCAGGTTGCGGCAGCGATGAAGGCGCATGGCCCCCGCATTCTGCTGGATGCCGTGGCCGATCAGATTTCGGCCGATATCTTTTTTGCCATGCCCCCCGGGGCCTGCTGGGTGCCCTATGGGCGGCTGGCAACGACCCCGCCGGCCCTGACCGAAATGGGCCAGTTCATTTTCATGGGCAAACGGATTGAAGGCTTCTGGCTCAGTTCATGGATGCGCAGCACACCCGTCGAAAAACAGGGCGCGGTAGTCTCGGAAGTGCAGGCGCGCTTTGCCAGCGGGGCGTGGCGCACCGATATTTCGGACACGCTGCCGCTGGATCGGGCGCTTGCCCGGTTCCCCGACGCACTGGGTGTCAAGGACGCGAAACTGTTGATCGCGCCCTGAACCCGGGACCTATCGCATTTTCGGAAAAACCTGCATCGCTTAACGCTGCCTGAAATCGGAGATTTCAACGCATCAAGCGATGCAACATGACCCAAGTATTCCGAGAAATGCTTTACTGACCGAAATTCTGCATCTCGCGGAAATCCATGGTCTCCAGATGGGCGATCATGGTGTCGACATCGCCACCTTCGGCCTGCACCAGAATGCGATTGGCCACCAGCCCGCTCAGGTCGCCATTCTGTTCCACGAAACTGACGCGGTTGACGCGGTAGATGGTGCCCATCGAGGCCATCAGCGCCGAATTGCCCAACATGGCCCCCATCGAGGTGACCATCGGGCTGTCGGCCATCAGCGTTACGGTAAAGCTGCTTCCGGGCCCGGAATATTCGGCCTGTGCGATGGTCCCTCCGCCCATGAACCCCATCGCGGCCCCGGCATCGTCGCTCAGGGACATGGTCCAGCCCTCCAGCGGCGCGGGCAGGTATTCGGCCAGACCTTCGGCCTTCATCGCGTTCAGGAGCTGCTGCGCATAGGCGAGCTCATCCAGCGCATATTGCAGGTCGCCATCGGCATAGGCCTCCATCGCGGCCTGCAGGCTGGCGGTGATCGGATCATCGTCGGACCCGGCCACGGCGGTCAGGGGCATCAGGGCGAGGGCGGCGGCGGTTGTGATTGTCAAAAGGCGCATGAAAATTCTCCGTTGTGGTGCAATGGATATGACATGCAGGGTAGCGTTCCCGACGGTTTGAGGGAAGTCTGGCGTGATCAGCCGGCCATGAACCGGTCCTTCCAGGTGGGCAGCTGATCGCCCGGTGCCGGCGTTGCATGCCAGACCCCGCGCGCGATGGCCCGCGTCAGGCACAGCGCCGCGGCATGGCCAAGCTGCAACGTGTCCCAGACCGGATCGTCCAGGGGGCGCGCGCCGGTGGTGGCGGCAAAAATCAGATCGCCATCCATCGGCGTGTGGCTGGGATAAATCGCGCGCGCCATGCCGTCATGGGCGGCGGTGGCCATGCGGGTGGCTTGGGCCTGGGTCAGATCGGCATCGGTGGCGACGATGGCTATGGTCGTGGCCTCGCCTGCGCGGCCCTTGTGATGCGGCATCGCCTGCGGATCAAAGGAGGGTGCCGGGCCGAAGCCGCCAA
>CAXBGQ010000194.1:0-6172 GCA_963975135.1 uncultured Nioella sp.
AGGCTCGGGTGGCGTGGCTGCCGGATTGGCCCGACGCCTGGACGGTTCCGATGGCCGATTGGATTTCCGCCGGGCTTGGCTGGCTGTTTGATCTGATCCGGCCTGCTGTGCGCCTGCTATCGGCTGCGCTTGAGGTGCCGATGGTGGCGGTGAACTGGGCGCTTGTGCAGACGCCCTGGCCTTTGATCATGGGGGCCACGGTGGCGCTTGGATGGTATGCGGGCGGGATGGCTTTGGCGGTTCTGTCCTTTGTCGGGCTGGGGTTTGTGCTGGCCTCTGGCTATTGGGTGCCGGGGATGAATACGTTGGCGCTGGTGTTTGTTTCGGTGCCTCTTGCGCTGATCCTGGGTCTGCTGATCGGGATCTGGGCCAATGAAAGCGCCCGTGCGCGTCCCTGGATCGAGGCGACGCTGGACCTGATGCAGACGGTGCCGACCTTCGCCTATCTCACGCCGCTTTTGCTGTTGTTCGGGTTTGGCCCGGTGGTGGGCCTGATCGCCTCGGCCATTTATGCCGCGCCGCCGATGGCGCGCAACACCTCGCTTGGTCTGCAACGGGTCGAGGAGGAGGTGAAGGAGGCCGGCATCATGTCGGGGGCCACACGGCTGCAGCAACTGGCGCTGGTGGAAATTCCGGCGGCATCAACGCAGATCATGATCGGGGTGAACCAGTCGTTGATGGCGGCCCTTTCGATGGTGATCATCGCTGCCGTCATCGGCGGTTTTGACGATATCGGATGGGAGGTTCTGCTGACCATGCGGCAGGCCAATTTCGGGCAGAGCTTTCTGGCCGGCCTGGTCATCGTGGCCTTTGCCATCATCATCGACCGCATATCGGCCCGGCTGGCTACCAGCCGTGAACGCCACGACCTGCGGATTTCGTGGATCATTCTGGGCGTGGCGGCGGTGGTCGCGGTCTATGCCTGGGCGGCACTGCCCGCTCCTTCCGACATTGTGCTGCTGGCCCCCACGGTCGAGGCCGTGGACGGGGCCCTGACCGATTTCACCCGCAGCGCCGGGGCAACGCTGGACAGTGTCAAGAATACCGCGATGTTTTACGGGTTGCTGCCGCTCAGGATCGGGCTGGATGGTGCGGTTTTGCCCTTTACCTGGGGGTTTTCCTGGACCCCGGGCATGAGTTGGGGCCTCTTTGGGGCCGCAGCAGCGCTGGGGCTGGCGGTCGCCGCAACCGGGCGCAGCGCGCTTGGTGCTAGCCTGCCCATTATCGCGCTGGTGCTGGAGACCGGCGTGTCGGATCTGCCCTGGCCCTTCGTGGTCTTTGGTATCGGCGCTGTGGCCTGGGTGGCCGGTGGCTGGCGGTTGACCCGGCTGGTGGTGATCCTGCTCGGTCTCATTCTGATCTCGGGCCTGTGGGAAAGGGCGCTGCTGTCGCTTTATCTCAGCGGCGCGGCGGTGATTGCCTGCGCGGTGCTTGGCGGGCTTTTGGGCCTGCTTTCCGCAGTCTCGAAAACCGCCTGGGCCATCATCCGGCCCGTATGTGACATGTTGCAGACGATCCCGCTTTTCGTCTTTCTGATCCCGGTTTTGATGTTCTTTCAGATCGGTGAGTTCTCGGCCTTTCTGGCGATCATCCTCTACGCCATCGTGCCGATGATCCGCTATACGCGGCACGGGCTGGTCACCACGCCGCCCGAATTGATCGAGGCGGCGATATCATCGGGGGCCACCAAGGCGCAGATCCTGCGCGATGTGCGCGCACCCTATGCAGCACCCACCATCCTTCTGGGCCTCAACCAGACCATCCTTTACGCCTTTGCCATGCTGGTGATCGCGGCACTGATCGGCACCACCGGCCTGGGCCAATCCATCTATCTGGCCCTTAGTCAGGCGGATGTGGGCCTGGGCATTGCCGCGGGGGCCGCGATGGCCATTCTGGCGCTGATATCGGACCGGATCGTGCAGGGTTTTGCAGAGGAGCGGCGCAAGGCGCTCGGGCTATGAGCCGCATCGTCCCCAAAGGCGTGGCTTTTGTTGACCTGCCCCCGGAACAGGAAACCGAGGTGATCAGCTTTCTGCTCCTGCCCAAGCTGTCGATGCTGGCCTTTTCCTCGGCGATCGAGCCCTTGCGCATTGCCAACCAACTGACCGGCCAGGAGCTTTATCGCTGGCAGATGATTTCCGATGACGGCGCGCCGGTGACCTGTTCCAACGGGGTCGAAATCAGCGCCAATTACGCCCTCGACAGCACCGATATAGGCACGAGCCTTTTCGTCTGCGCGGGCGTCGAGCCCGATACCGTGGTGACCGACCGGGTGGCGGGGCTGTTGCGGCACCATTGGCGGCTTGGCCACCGCGTCGGGGGTTTGTGTTCGGGCGCCTATGCGCTGGCCAAGGCGGGCATCCTCAAGGGCCATGATTTCACCCTGCACTGGGAAAACATCCCGCCTTTTCGCGAAACTTTCCCCGATCTCGAACCGCTCGATCAGCTTTACGTCATCGACGGCCGTATCCTGACCTGTGGTGGCGGCTCGGCGGCGACGGATCTGTTTCTGAGCCTCATCTCACAGCGTTTCGGGGCCGATCTGGCGCATGCGGTGTTGAACATGTGCCTGCATCCGGTGCACCGCTCCGACGAGGAATCGCAACAGGCCAGCCGCGCGGCCTCGCTTGGAACGCGCAACCGCAAGCTGTTGCGCATCCTGCGATATATGGAAGAAAACATAGAGGAACTGTTTACGCTCGATGATCTTGCAGAAGAGTTCGATGTCTCCCGGCGTCAGATCGAGCGGCTTTTTCTGGGTCATGTCGGGGTCACGCCCAAGCAATACCTGACCGAATTGCGCCTGCAACGGGCGCGGATGCTGTTGGCGGAAACCGATCTCAAAGTGGCCGATATCGCCTCGGCCTGCGGCTTTGAAAGCAGCAGCCATTTCTCGCGCCGCTTCCGCGCGAAATACGGCGTGTCGCCGCATCGGTTCCAAAGCGCGCAGGACGTGAAGTGACGCTCTAACCCGCGGTTTTTTGCGCGACGTCGAAAAGGGCACGCGCCAACGTCAGCGGGATCGTCGGCCCGTCGGCTGATCCGACCACGCCATCATCGTCGCGAATATCGGAGGCCCGCAACCCACAGCGCCAATGGCCATCGGATTCGGCGGCCTGACCAGTCAGATGGATCGACCAGCCCGGCAGGCAGCGCGCCAAAAGATGCATAACCGCTTCGGTCGGCTCGGCCAGAACTTCTGCATGGGCGGGCGCATCGGGAAACACCGCCGCCATGCCTGCGCATAGCTCGGTCATCAGGGCATCATCCAGCGTGCGCGCGGCACCAAGCCGTGCGCCAAGGGCGGTCATGTCCGGGTGTGTCATCGTGCATCGTTCCTTCAACGTCTGTTCCTGCGGCCACCCTGCGTCGGCCCGGTGCCCCCCGCCATGACCTGTGTCAAACCGCCGGGCCTATGCAGGCATCGCGAAATTGGCTAGGTTTCGAAGGCCAAGGATCCCAGGCAGCTTTTCGCCCGGAGCATCACGATTTCAGCGCAACACATTCCAGGGAGGTCTCAACCGATATGCCCCGTTTTCTTTCCGCACTGCCTCTGGCCCTGACCCTTGCGGCCCTGTCTGCCCCGGCTGTCGCCGGTCCGACCATTTCGACCCAAGGCCCCGACGATGGCGGCGCGCCTGCTGCGGGCGCGGGTGCCGGTTTCGTTTTGGATTGCCGGATAAATGGCCGACTTGAACGGTATGCGATTGTCGGGACCGCCCTGGTTGATCGCCCGGGCAGCGTGATCCAGTTGGATACCGGCGTATTTTCGATCCTCACCGATCAGGGCAATGTGTTGCTGACAGAAGACAGCGCTCAGATCACCGGTGGCCCAGATGCCGGCAAATGGGACTGCGTGCGGGGTTCCGCCACGCCTGCGCCAACTGGCAATCCGGGCACCGCACCCATCGCCGACCCCGGTGCGCTGGCCGCATTGCAGCAGCGTCTGGACGCGGCGCAAACTGCCATCGCCGCGTCCGAGGCCCGGCGCAACGCGGCATTGGCAGAAATCGATGCTCTGCAGGCGGAGCTGGCCACAAGCCTGCATATGGAACAAACAGAACAGGCTGCGCGGCTCCGCGCCGAGGCCATACTGGCAGAGCGTGACGCAGACCTGGCCGTGGCGCGTGAGCGGATTCAGGCGGGCGAATTGGAACGGGCAGACCTGGAGGCCGCGCTGACCGCGGCAGAGGCCGCCAACGCCGCTCTGAGCGCGGAACTGGCGGCGGCGCAGGCTGAAGAGGATATGACCGAGAGCGAGATGGATCGCGATGGCGCACCAGAGGCCGAGGTTATGTCCGAGGAGGCGACCGATGCGGGTGCTGAGGCCGGTCAGGGTGCCGCAATGATGTTCGATGCAGATGCCGCTTTGGCCATGTTGGAGGCGGCCGAGATCAGCGACATCGCCCGCGCGGCGCTTGTGGCCGCGGTGGAACAGGCGCGCGATAACCCTGATATGGCGGCGGAGGTAATGGCGCGTCTGCAAAACGCCCTGGGCCAGTGACGCCGGAACGGGTCGTGCAACAGGTCAGCCTGCTTTCCGCACCCTGATGTCATCCGCGATTGCGGCCTTATAGAGCGCGCGAATGCGGGCCATGACGGGGCGCGTACCGTCGCCGATTGCATGGCCGTCGATCTCGGCCACCGGGGTTTGCGCCCCGAACGTGCCGGTCAGGAATGCCTCATCGGCCGAATAGGCTTCGTAAAGCGAGAAATTTTTCTCGAAGATCGGGATCCCGTCGGCGCGGCAGAGATCTATCACCTTCTGGCGCGTCACCCCATTCATGCAATAATCCCCGGTCGAGGTCCACACAGCGCCCCGGCGCACGATAAAGAAGTTGCAGGCATTGGTTGTGTTCACAAATCCATGCGGGTCCAACATCAGGCCCTCATCGGCCCCGGCCTGTTCGGCTTGCAGGCAGGCAATTACGCAATTGAGCTTGGAATGGCTGTTGAATTTGGCGTCCTGGCTGTGCGGCAGCCCCCGGACCTGTGGCACGCAGGCCAAACGGATACCCGCCGATTGCAACCTGTCGACGGGTTTCGAATGCTCCATGATGATCACCAGCGTCGGGCCCTGACGGCTGAGGCCGGGATGCTGGAACGGCTTTGACTTGATGCCGCGCGTCAACATCAGGCGGCAATGGACATCGGTGATCATGCCGTTGGCCTCGGCGGTCATGCGCAGCGCCTCGGCGATACCGGCGCGGTCCATCCCGACATCCAGGCTGACGGCGTGGCAGCTGTCGAAGAACCGGTCCATGTGGTCGTCGAAAAACGCCCAGACCCCATCGTAAAGGCGCATGCCCTCCCACATGCCATCGCCAAGCATGAAGCCGCTGTCATAGACTGAAACCGTAGCTTCATCGCGGTGTTTCAACGCGCCGTTGATATAGATCAGGATATCGCGGTTGCGCGGGTCCTCCTCGGCGTCATGCGTGGATTGGCCGGGTACTGCGTTCGTTTGTCTGGTCATCGCTGTGCTCGATCTCCTGCGGTCGCCCGCCCAGGGTCCAACCGGCAGGGTGCCTTATCGCGCCAGATCAGGTCAACCGCCACGATCCGCGTGCCGGATGTGATCCATGCCGTGGCCGGGCCCGACGGCATCGGCGCACGCGGCAATAGCCGGTCGCAGTCTGGCCCATCACACAGCATGGCGATTGCGTCATCGCATCTGTCGGGTACGATCCGGCGGAGATTTCCCTGGTGCCCGAAAATGACGATTTGATAGCCGGGGCCCTGTGAAAGAGAAATCGGGCGCAACGGGCCATTCGTTGATTTTGTTTTTGTTTCCAAGCATATAACCGAAACTGAGGGCATCGCGCGCCTCGCGGCCTGTTGCGATTCTGACAAGGTGCCTATCGGGCGATCTGCACCGGCAGGCAGCAGGGCGCGGTGGCGAAGCAAAGCCGCTATGCCCGGATCGGATTTGCAGGAAATGCCCGGCTTTAACCAAACCGAACGAAAATCACACCACTATTTCCCCGTTGGATAGCAACTTCTGCGGCACCGCCGAAATTGAAATCCGGGGCGGGTGTGGCACCCGCGCACACAGGGACAAGCTCCTGATCTGGTCATGCGCTTGTGACGCTTCACCACTTATTTTTCCTGAGATGCCTATTCGGATCAAACGGACAACGGGACCATGGCACCGGGTCGCAATCGAAATATC
>CAXBGQ010000195.1:0-6117 GCA_963975135.1 uncultured Nioella sp.
GCGATGGATGAGCCTGAAATCAGCCCTGTCATGGCCGAACCGACAACAGCCGCCTTGGCAGGTCCGCCCCGCAAATGGCCGAGGCCCGCAAAGGCCAGCGTGATGAAGTAATTGCCTGCCCCCGCCTTGTCCAGAAGCGAGCCGAAGAGGACGAACAGGAACACGAAGGCCGTCGAAACCCCCAAGGGAATGCCAAAGACGCCGGCCGTATCCAGCCACAGCCCGTTGATCAGCGAGGAAAAGGATATGCCGTCATGTTCGATCAGCTCGGGGATCAGCCAGCCCTGCCCCATATAGCCATAGAGCGCAAAGAGCGCGCCGACGATGGTCAGCGCCGGGCCCAGCGCGCGGCGGCTGGCCTCCAGCAGCAGGACGAGGCCGATAGCCCCGATGATGACCTGCGTCTGCGTCGGCAGGCCCGACCGTGCGGTCAGCGCCAGGACGTCCGAGAACCAGAAAACGTAAAAGGCGGTTCCGGCCGCGACCGCCGCCAATATCCAGTCGACGATCGGAATATGGGTGCGTGGCGATGATTTGAACGCCGGATAGGCCATGAAGGCCAGAACAACGGCGAATGTCAGGTGGATGGGCCGGGTCTGGGAGGAATTCAGCACCGGCAGATATTGCCCGAACCAGAGCTGTGGCTGTGCAATCCAGAGCTGGAACAATGACCACAGCAGCGCCAGGCCGGAAATCATCAATGCGATGGTTCGGCTGGAGGGATCGCGTGCGCCGCTATCGGTGCTGGAGACCAGATCCTGAAGCTCTTCGTCGGAAAATTGACGTCCCTCGGTCGGATCAGACATACCGCCCTCCTGCTGCTGGTTTTGGTGCAGTTTGGTGGGCCGGGGCAGGCATGACGCCCGCCCCGGCCAAAGTCTCGGTCACTGCTGGTCGATCACTCGATCAGACCGGCCTCGCGGTAGTAACGCTCGGCACCGGGATGCAGCGGCGCAGACAGGCCGTCATTGGCCATCTGGGCGGGGTCGAGATTGGCGAATGCCGGGTGCAGGCCGCGGAACTGGTCGATGTTTTCCATCACCGCACTGACGACTGCATAGACCACGTCGTCGGACACGGCGGCCGAGGTCACGAAAGTTGCGCCAACACCAAAGGTCTGCACATCTTCGTCATTGCCGCGATACATGCCGCCGGGGATGGTGGCGGTGCGGTAGAACGGATTATCCGCGACCAATTGATCGACGGCCTCACCGGTGACATTCACCAGAACCGAATCGCAGGCGGTGGTGGCCTCCTGGATCGAACCCGACGGGTGGCCAACGGTATAGATCATGGCGTCGATATTGTTGTCGCACAGCGCCTGGCTCTGCTCGGCGGCCTGAAGCTCGGAGGCGATGGCGAAATCGTCCATCGTCCAGCCCATGGCCTCCATCAGCACTTCCATCGTGCCGCGCTGACCGGAACCGGGGTTGCCCACGTTCACGCGCATGCCGCGCAGATCCTCGAAGCTGGTGATGCCGCTATCGGCGCGGGCGACCACGGTAAAGGGCTCGGGATGGACCGAAAAGACAGCCCGCAGATCCTCGAACGGGCCCTGCTCTTCGAACCGCGAGGTGCCGTTATAGGCGTGATACTGCCAATCGGATTGCGCCACGCCGAACTCGAGCTCACCGGCCCGGATGGCGTTGATGTTGAAGACCGAACCGCCGGTGGATTCCACGCCGCAGCGAATGCCGGTTTCGGCGCGGTTGCGATTGACCAACCGGCAAATCGCGCCGCCGGTCGGATAGTAGACGCCGGTAACGCCGCCTGTCCCGATGGTGACAAAGGTTTGTTCCTGTGCCGATACAGCGCTTGCGCCAAAGGCCATTGTGGCCGCGACCAGCGCGCCAACCAGATGTTTGTTCATGAAGTTTCTCCCTGTAGAACCGTGCGAAACACGGATAATCAAGAATGAAACGATTCATTCATTTTCGTCAAGATAAGGATTAAGCTGTTTTAGATGACGCTGAATGCACCCATAAATGACCGCACGCTGGACGATCTGAGCCGCGCTTTGGCCGATCTGGTTCACACCGCGTCGCCTGCTATCGGCAAGCTGGCGCAATGGGCGTTGGAACATCCCCATGAAATTGCCTTCCATTCCGTCAGAGCCCTTGCAAAAAAGGCCGAAGTGAACGCGAACACGGTTTTTCGGCTGTCCGTGGCCCTGGGGTATTCGGGGTTCGAGCCCTGCCGCGAGGCGTTTCAGGCGGCGCTCAGGCATGAGGACAGCATCTATCGGTCCCGGGCCCGGCGCATGCGCGCCGAGGGGGCGGAAACGCTGGCCACCCAGATCCGCGATTCTGCCCGCGACAACCTGGAGGAGTTGTTTTCGGCCCAGACACTGACCCGAATCGATGCCGCCGCCGCCATGATGCTGACGGCGCGCCGGATCTATTGCATCGGTGTGCGCAGCTGTTTTTCGCTGGCCCATTACCTGGCCTATACCGGGCATATGGCGTTCGAGAATTTTGCGCCGCCGCTGGCCGAACCCGGCGCAATCGCCGATGCCGTCACCGGATGCGGGCCCGAGGATGTGGTGATCGTGATGAGCTTTTCACGCTACTCCACCGAGGTTGTCCGCGCCTATGAAACCGCCAGCGTCTGCGGAGCCCGGATCATCGCTATCACCGACAGCTACGCCGCCCCGATCACGCAGCACGCCGATATCGTTTTCAAGATGCCGATGGACGGGCCGCAGATCCTGCCCTCGCAGGGGGCGGCCTTTGCGCTGACCGAAGCGCTGGTCGGGGAGATGATCCTTGCCAATGCGACCGCCTCAGGCCGGATCGAGGATTATGAACGCCGTTTGCTGGATTACGGCGTGTATCTGTGATCCGGGCCGGATCGCTTTTGACAGTGGTGCTCTTTTTTTAGCACCCGCCGATGCATGCCGGGGTCAACCACCCGTCGCATCACGCGGCCTCGCTGACATCGCGCGCGTCAGTTTCCCGGCCTCGTTGTCCGAAGTCTTTCCAGTCGAGTGCAGATCTGGCACCATGGTATGAACGGGGTCCTGGGGTTTCTCATTCTCCCGCCGGTTACGGTGCCTCTGCGTGGTCGCCATGCGTACACCAGACACACGCGCAATCGACATGGTTGCAGCTTGGATCGGCCAGCGGCGTGCGATACCAGCGCCGCGCGACCGGCAGCAGCAACCGTTTGACCGGTGACGGCGCGTAGGCGCGCTGCAAAAGCCCGCCCGCGTCGGTCCGGGCCAATCGCCCGATCGCCAGGTTCATCCCCGGCTCGCCCGCAGCATTGAAGATCAGCCGGTTGACCACCCCTGCCCTCAGCCAGGGGCCAAGCTCGGCCTGCCAGCGGGCGGTGTAATCGCCACCGTCAAGGATGCTTTGCGCCGCCAGCACGCCCGAGCGGATCGCGTAGCGGATACCGAACCCGGCCAGCGCGTCCTGAAACCCGGCCTGTTCACCGATCACCGGATGGCCGCCCTGCATGGCCGTAATGGGCAGGCGCATGTTGCCATAACCGCCGAAAGGGCGCGGGTTGTGCATCTCAAGCCCGGCATGGGCAAGAAAGAACGCCTCGGCGGCGGCCACGTGTTTTGCCTGATCCCGAAAGCCGGTGAACATGCAGCTCGCCACCGTGCCGCGCCCGCCCTGAACCAAAAGATAGGCATAACCGCCTGGCGCGATGGCGTGGCCCAGCGCCAGCCAGGCACCATCCTGCATGTTGGTGTCGAACAGGTGACCCGCAGCGATCACCCCTGCCTGGCGCGGTCCGGTGGCCAGAACCCCAGCCCCGTCGAATGTGCGCACCCGGTCGTTGAAACGCACCTCAACGCCGGCGGCCTGCGCCTGCGCCAGAAGCGCTCGGTCGAGCGTGCCGTCGGCGGAGCCGCGGCGCAACAGATAGAACAGCGGTCGTTTGCCGTGCACCTGATGGCGGCGGCCGGTGGGGTCGAAAACAGTGCCGGTGTCAAAGCCATGCCATTCGAAATCGGCGGCGATCCCGGCGCTGGCAAGCTCGTCCAGCACGTCCTCGTCGTGGGTCCAGTTCTCCAGCCCCTGGAAATCGTCATGAAAGCGGTGCCCGACATCCGATTTCCATTCGCGGACGATCACCCGCCGGCCTGCCCGCGCCAAAACAATCGCACAGGCCAACCCGGAAGGGCCGGCCCCGACGATTGTTATGTCCTTCTGTGCAAGCATCAATTTTACCTTGCCATAGGTCATTCATATAGAAGAGTGGTTGCTCGACCCACTTTTCACGCCAAAGCTATCGGACCGGCAACCGCCCTGTGAAATCGAACGCTGGATCCGCGAACGGCACCCATTCTCCTGCGGGCATGCCGCTTCGGTGCCGGGTTTCGGATCCATGGTGTAAAGACGCCGCCCGACGCCCGATGTTACAGTTGATGGGGGCGGCAACGCGGCACTGATCGCGGGCAATTCTCCCAAACAGGGCATGGCGCAGGTGCACGCCTTTTGGCGGCGCGGTTCATCCGCCATCTTTGTCGTGTTGCCGATGCGGGGTTGAACGGGCGGCTTTTCCGGCCAGATCCCGGGCCGTCTTCGCCCGGAGGCCTCCGGCGGAGGTATTTTTTACCAAGATGAATGCAGAAAGGGATGGCCATGCGGATCGCGGAGGGCTTGCGGCACAGGGCCGATATCGCCCACCCGTCGGCTCAGGGGGTCAGCGCATCCGCCGCGCTGAACAGGCTCAGGTGATGATCAAATGCGCCGGTTTCCAGAAACGTCACCACCTGCGCCACGACCACCGGGTTGTTCATCATATAGGTATGGCTGACCGGCAGCGCGATGAAATCGGCCATACCCTCTACCCGGGTGTTTTCGACCGAAACCTTGCCATCATCGGCCCCGTCGATCAGAGCCGAGGTGATCGGATTGAGCGTGGCATAGCCCGCGATCACGCCCAGTTCGAAATCAACCGGCGGCAGTTGGCTGACCAGCGATCCGCCCTCGGTCGTGAGATCCTCTGCCGCGGGCCCGTTAATCCATTGAAACGGCTCAAATTCTCCCAGCCGATCCACCAGTTCCGAGCCCTGGTTGGGCGGGGCCAGCATGACCACACGGCCCAGGTTTTCGGGCCGGTTCTCGATCAGCCAGTAGCGCAGCAGGATGCCACCCATCGAATGGGTCACGAAATTGATACGCTGGTCGCCGCATTCTTCGATGGCCGGGATCAGGGCCGCCGGGGCAAGTTCCTCGATCGGGGCCTGGGTCGAGGGGTAGTCGCGGTTCACCACCTGATAGCCCTCGCGCTCCAGCACCTCTTCGATGACCCAGAGAGACAGCGATGTGCGCGCCAGCCCATGCAGCAGGATCACGCAATCGGCCCGCGCCGCGCCGGGCATCAAGGCCGCGCCAAAGGCGGCGGCAAAGAGGGTCATCCGCACCATCATGCCCCCGATCTAGGGGCTCCGCCGCGCCGCGCCAACCCCGGCTTGCATATCGCGCCCCGCCCATGCAGCATCCCGCCCATGCCCAGCCCCCGCCTCGCCGCCCGCGGCATCCTTTTGATCGACGACCGGCTTTTGCTGGTCAATGCCTGGCCCGGTCATCGCGGTGGGTTGTGGTGCGCGCCCGGTGGCGGGGTTGATCGCGGGGCGTCGCTGCATGACAATCTGGCGCGTGAATTTCACGAGGAAACCGGGCTGACGGTGGCGGTCGGCGCGCCCTGTCTGATCAATGAATTCCATGACCCGGACGGGACATTTCACCAGGTCGATCTCTATTTCCGCTGCACGCTGATCGCCGGTGAGCTTGATCACGATTGGCGCGACCCCGAAGGCATCGTCACCCGCCGCCGCCTGTTCTCCCGCGCCGAGATGGCCGCGATCAGGGTCAAACCCGACAGTCTGGCCGAGGCCGCCTGGGGGCAAAGCCTGCTTTATGATCCGCTGGAGCCCATTTTGCGCGGATGACGCGCCAAAAGCCCGATGGCAATGCCGCCCAGAACCACCGCGCCCGCACCCAGGACGCGCAGATCGCTCCCCTCGCCCAACAACCACGCACCGCCCAGAACCGCGATCACCGGCACCGAAAGCTGCACCAGCCCCGCGACCGAGGCCGCGAGACGTGGCAGAACGCTGTACCACAAGGCATAGCCAAGCCCCGATGTCACCGCCCC
>CAXBGQ010000196.1:0-6099 GCA_963975135.1 uncultured Nioella sp.
GGTGCCCAGTGATGCAGGATTAATCTGTCCTGACCCTAATCCCACACATCTCCATCTGCCAGTTCGCTAAGGCTGGTATGGCTGATCTTCCAGCCGCCCCGGGTTGGCGGCAGAGCGCATTCAGGCTCGCCCCGAACACGCGTGTTGGGCCGTCCTCGGCGGGGATGTCGGCGGCATATCTCACCAGACAGATCGCCAGCGCCGCATCGATCCGAAGATCTGCGATCTGCATGACCTTGTTGGTCTCTCCTTCTTCGAACCACTCCAGATGCGCCCCCGCGATCGCCTTTTGCCCGCGGACCGGCGGCCCCCAGGGCGACAGAATGCACGCATCCTCGGTATAGAGCGCAACGCAGCCGGCCGCATCGCGCGCCTCATAGGCATCGAGATACTGCGCAATCAGCGCGTGGATCTGATCGCGATCCTCGGTCATGCCCGATCGGTGGGTCATGTGATGCCGCAACCCGTCACCACGCGGGCGTCCGCCTCGATCTGTCGTTTCAGGATCGCGCGCGGTGCGCTCAGTTTTCCGATTTTCAGAACTGCCCCCATGTGCTTTCCTTCCCGGGATGGCCGTGGCGATTATGCGGTCCCGATGGGCCATCCTGTCCCTCTGCGGGCATTGGCGTCAATCGCGAGCTGTGGCACCTGCGGACTTGATTGACCGCTCGCGGTGCTGCGGGCTTGCGGCGCTGCTTCTGAGATCGCGCGTTCGATTATCAAGATAGACAAGGCAATCCTTCATGGTTTTCAGGCCCCGTTTGCTATTGGAAAACAGCCGCTTGGGCTATTTTATAGGGGCCTGTGCTCTACTTGAGGAAATCATTCCATGCCACGGCGTCAGTATCAGGGTCCACCGGGCGGTTTACCGCCGCAAACGCAGCTCCTGACCGATCGTGCGGTGTTTACAGATGCCTATGCCGTTATCCCGCGCGGCTGCATGACCGATATCGTGACCTCGATGCTGCCCTTCTGGGAGAAATCGCGCTTTTGGGTCATCGCGCGGCCTCTGTCGGGCTTTGCAGAGACGTTTTCGCAATATATCGGCGAGGTGGCCCCCGGCGGCGGCTCCGACCGGCCCGAAACCGATGCGGCTGCGCAATCGGGTATCTTTGTAATGCAGGGCGGTCTGACCATCACAATCGACGGCACGGCACATCAGGTCGCGCCGGGCGGTTTTGTCTATATCCCGGCCGGCATGGATTGGACGCTGCGCAATTCCGGTGATGAAACCGCGCAATTCAACTGGATCCGCAAGAAATATCAGCCGGTTGACGGGCTCGGCGCGCCCGCGCCCTTTGTGGTGAACGAAGCCGACATCACGCCGCATGAGATGGTTGATACCAACGGGGCCTGGGCCACAACGCGGTTCATGGATCACGACGACACTCGCCATGACATGCATATCACCATCGTCACCCTGCAACCCGGCGCGGTCATCCCCTTTGCCGAAACCCATGTAATGGAACACGGGCTCTATGTGCTGGAAGGCAAGGCGGTCTATCACCTCAATCAGGATTGGGTCGAGGTTGAGGCCGGAGATTTCATGTGGCTGCGCGCGTTTTGTCCGCAGGCCTGCTATGCTGGCGGGCCGGGGCCGTTTCGCTATCTTCTCTATAAGGATGTGAACCGGCATATGCCGTTCTGATCCAGCGCGAAAAATCCAAAAAATATCCGCGGGGCACCCGCGACCAAGGAAAAGCCCCCGCCGGCAGATGCAGGCGGGGGCTTATGATGTCTTACGGGGCGGCGGTGCTTGCGCATCGCCGCCCGTCTTTCGCATCAATCGTGCGGCAGCGATCCTGCGCCATGGCCTGCCATCCCACCGGATACTTCCTCGGTCGCCTCACCGGACAGTTCTTCAGGCAAGATCAGGTTCAGCACAATGGCGATCAACGCTGCTGGCAGCAGACCGCTGGTCAGCAGGATACGCGCGGTGTCGGGCAGATGCTGCACGGCACCGGGTTCCAGTTGCAGGCCCAGACCGATCGACAGCGAGATCGCAAAGATCACCATGTTGCGCCGGTTCCAATCGACATCGGACAGCATCGAGATGCCCGCCGCCACGACCATGCCGAACATCACGATCACGCCGCCGCCCAGAACCTCGATGGGAATGGTGCGGATGACGCCGCCCACTTTGGGGATCAGCCCGGCGACAATCAGGAAGATCGCGCCAAAGGTCACCACATGGCGGCTCATCACGCCGGTCATGGCAATCAGGCCGACATTCTGGCTGAACGAGGTGTTGGGGAAGCCGCCGAAGATACCGGCAATCGCGGTGCCGAAACCGTCGGCATATGTCGCGCCCTGGATCTCTTCCTCGGTCGCTTCCCGGCCCGCGCCGCCCTTGGTGATGCCCGAGACGTCGCCCACGGTCTCAATCGCCGAGATGAAGGCCATCAGGCAGAACCCGATGATGGCCGCCGCCGAAAAGGCAAAACCGTATTTGAAGGGCTGCGGCAAAGCGAAAGCCGCGGACCGTTCCCAGGATCCGGTGATTGCGTCTACCGACAGCATGCCGACCGCAATCGCGTAGACATAGCCCACCAGAATGCCAATCAGAACCGCCGAGATCGACAGCATCCCCCTGGTAAAGAATTTCAGGCCGAGCGTGACAAGGATCACGATCAAGGCCGCGGACCAGTTCAGCAGGCTGCCATAGTCCTCGGTCCCGATAGCCGGAACGCCACCAGCGGCATATTGGATGCCGACCTTGACCAGCGCCAGACCGATCATCATCACAACAAGACCCGTGACCAAAGGCGGCAAGGCAAAGCGGACTTTGCCGATGAAGGTGCCAAGAAGGGCATGGAACAGGCCACCGACGATTACACCGGTGAAAAGTGCGGCCAGTGCGTCGACGCCTTGGCCCGCGACCAGCGGGATCATGATCGGCAGGAAGGCAAAGCTGGTGCCCTGAACGATCGGCAAAGCGGCCCCGACCGGGCCGATGGTGATGGTCTGCAACAGCGTCGCGACACCGGCAAACAGCATCGACATCTGGATCAGATAGAGAAGCTCGGGAAAATCGGGCGAGTTCGACCCAAAGCCAAAGCCCGCCGCGCCCGCCACGATAATCGCGGGCGTCACGTTCGAGACAAACATGGCCAGCACATGCTGAATCCCCAGAGGGATCGCCTTGTGCAGGGCCGGTGTATAATTCGGATCGCGCAGCTGTTCTGCGGTCCCGACGGAGTTGTCAGCCATTTTTCTGTCTTCCTTCGTTCTGGTTCAGTCCTTGTTATTGCTCCGCTCTTGATGGCGGGTCTTTCATTCCATTGAGCCAACCTTGAGCGGGTCGGCAAACCAATGTTCTTCTAGATTCTCTCCGGCACCGATCCGGTCGATGACGGCATATTGGCCGGGTGCGCCGATGGGCCAGAGCACGCCATGCCAGATATTGCGGTGCAGGTTGATGGATTGGCCTGGGCCGGTCACAAAGGCGCGCGGGTTCACCGGTTTGCCGCCCGCGTCCTCGGCCACCAGCACCAGAAACGGCGTGCCGCTGATCGGGATGAAGGCCTGGCTGCCGGCGGGATGGCGTTCGACCATCTCGACCGTGCAGGGCAGGGTCCGCGCCTTGGCGTCAAAGAGGCTTAGCCCCGCGCGGCCATCGGAAAAATCCAGCCGGGCCAGATCGTGATGACGTCCGCACATGCCCTGGTTGATGATCTTGTCCGGCGCTTCGCGCAGCTCGATCACATCGCCGAACGGCGCGAAATCATCGGCATTCAGCGGGATGGGGATCAGGGGCGCGGGCATCAGGGCAACAGATCTTGTAGACGAAATTCAGCGATGCGTTCGACCTGACGGCAGGCCTCGGCAAATTCGGTATCAGAGTCGTTGTCGATACGGCGTGCGAGGGCTGCCATGATCGAGGCCTTGTCATGGTCGCGCACCGCGATGATGAAAGGAAATCCGTGCCTGGCGACATATTGCGCGTTTTGCTGCGTCAGCGTTTCGCGTTCAGCATCGGTCAGCATATCCAGCCCGGCCCCGGCCTGTTCTGCCGTCGATTCCGCCGTCAGCCGCCCGGCCTGCGCCAGTTTGCCGGCCAGATCGGGATGCGCCGTCAGCACGCCAAGCCGTTCCTCACGGGTCGCGCTGCGAAACATCCGGGCCAAGGCGTTGTGCAGGCCGATGGCACTGTCATGCGCGGGGCCAAGCTCCAGCGCAAAGGCGCGTTCGGCGATCCAGGGCGAATGCTCGAAGATACTTCCGTATTTCGCTACGAAGGTGTCGCGATCCATTTCCGAAGGGCGGTCGAAATGCACCGGTGGATGGGTCCGCGCCCAGTGCTCTGCGATGTCGATGCGCCGGGCAAACCAGACATCCGATTTCGATTGCGCATAATCCAGGAACCGTCGCAGCGCCATCACCCGGCCGGGACGACCAATCAGACGGCAATGCAGCCCGATCGATAACATTTTTGGGGCACCCGCAGCGCCCTCGGCATAGAGCGCATCGAAACTGTCTTTCAGATAGGTGAAAAACTGGTCACCCGAATTGAACCCCTGCGGCGTTGCAAAGCGCATGTCGTTGCAATCGAGCGTATAGGGCACGATCAACTGATCGCGCCCATCGAAATTCACCCAATAGGGCAGATCATCGGCATAGGAATCGGCGACATAGGCAAACCCGCCCTCTTCGGCGGCCAGACGCACGGTGTTGTCGGAACAGCGCCCGGTATACCAGCCGCGCGGGCGGGTGCCGGTCACTTGCGCATGCAGGCGGATGGCCTCGGCCATATCGGCGGCCTCATCCTCAGCGCTGGCATCCTTGTATTCGATCCATTTCAGCCCGTGGCTGGCAATCTCCCACCCGGCATCCTGCATGGCGCGGGTCTGTTCAGGGCTGCGCGCCAGTGCAGTGGCAACGCCGTAAACCGTAAGCGGGATGTTCTTTTCCGTGAACAGGCGATGCAGACGCCAGAACCCGGCCCGCGCGCCATATTCATAGATCGATTCCATGTTCCAGTGGCGCTGACCCGGCCATGCGGCGGCACCGACAATTTCAGACAGAAACGCCTCGGACGCAGCGTCGCCATGAAGAACGCAGTTTTCACCACCTTCTTCATAGTTCAGCACGATCTGAACTGCTATATTCGCCCCGTTCGGCCATACCGGACCTGGCGGCGTGGGCCCGTGCCCGCGCATGTCTCTGGGATATCTACTCACGTGTCACGCTCCTGTTCGTGGTTCCGACCATAGAACAATAAAATCTTTTTGACTTATCGGAGATTTTTGAAACTGCTGTAGCAGGGAAGGACGTGCGGACGCGCCGATCTGCCGTCATAAAGGTGCGAAATCTTTTACTGGAGGTCCCTATGGCCGGATATCTGACAACCCATGTTCTGGACACCGCGACCGGCCTGCCTGCGGCGGGGATGCGGATTGTTCTATCGCGGGTGGCGGGCGACGTCCGTGAAACCATTGTCGAGATGCAGACCAATGCCGACGGGCGCACCGACAGCCCGATCCTGCCGCAGGAAAGCTTCCAGACCGGCGAATATGAGCTGATGTTCCACGCGGGCGACTATCTGCGCCGCACCGGGCAGGCGGGGGATGACCCGTTGTTTCTGGATCTGATCCCGATCCGCTTTGGCATGTGCGATCCGGCGGCGCATTACCATGTGCCGCTGCTGCTGTCGCCCTATAGTTTCAGCACCTATCGCGGCAGTTGAGCCGGGGCGGAATTCTTTTAGAAGAAATATCGGACCTTGCGGTTACGGTAGTTCCTTGCGGATATGTTCGGACATGAAGTCGATCAACAGGCGGGTCTTCGGATCCTGCCTGCGGCGATGCATGTAGAGGCAAGCCATTTGGATGGGCACCGGCGGTTCATCGGTCAGGACCTGCACCAAGGTTCCCTCGCGCAGATGATCGGCCACCTCGAATGCGGGCTTCAGGATCAGCCCCTCACCCGACAACGCCCAGGCGGTCAGGACATCGCCATCATCCGATTCAAAGGGGCCTTTGACGGCGATGCGGCGCACACCGTCCTTGGTTTGCAGAGGCCACTGAAATTCTGGCGCGCCGGGATAGCGCAGGTTCAGGCAGTCGTGTTTGCCGTCGACAAGATCCTGACCCGTTTGCG
>CAXBGQ010000197.1:0-6074 GCA_963975135.1 uncultured Nioella sp.
GCATTCGGCCATGTAATCGGCCACCGAGATCGGCCCGGTCCGCGCGATCCGAGCAATCAGCGCGTCCCGCAACGCGGTCATGCCGTTTGTCTGCTCGCCAGGCTGCGCGCATAGACCACGATCAAAAGCCCGACCACCAGCATCGGTGCCGAAAGCAGCTGGCCCATCGACAGCCCCGCGGACCCAATTTGCAGCACATAACCCATCGGGTTATCGAGGGTGATGAACTGGGCATCGGCCTGCCGGTAGAACTCGACAATGAAGCGCGCCAGACCGTAGCCCGCGATAAAGAGGCCCATGATCTGACCGGGAACCTTCAGCGCGCCGCGCCGCCAGGCCAGATAGAGCAGGATCGCGCCCAGGATCAGCCCTTCCAGGACGGCTTCATAGAGCTGCGAGGGGTGGCGGGCGCAGACCAGCGTGCCAGCAAGATCGACAATCCCTTCGGGTCCTGCGCAATCCTGCGCGGCAAAGCCCGGAAAGATCACGCCCCAGGGCGCATCGGTGGGCCGGCCCCACAATTCGCCATTGATGAAATTCGCCAGTCGCCCGAGGAAAAGGCCAATCGGGGCCACCATCGCCATCGCATCGCCCACCTGCGCCATCGGCAGCCGGTTGAGGCGGCAATAGATCAGCCCGGCAACGGCGACGCCCAGGAACCCGCCATGAAACGACATGCCACCCTGCCAGATCATCAGGATCTCGGTGGGGTTTTGCAGGTAATAGGCCGGTTGATAAAACAGGACATAGCCAAGCCTGCCGCCCAGAATGACCCCCAGGATGACCCATGTCAGAAGGTTTTCGACATGCTCGGCCGTCATCGGCGCGGTGTCACCGGGCCACAGCGTCGGACGCCGCACCGCGCGCGTGATGATGCGCCAGCCGATCACCAGCCCGGCGATATAGGCCAGCGCATACCAGCGCAGTGCAAACTCCATAAACCCTAGATCAATGGAAAACAGGTTGGGAGAGATATTGGGGAACTGGATTGCAGATGATAGCATGTTGGCCCTGCCTTTGGGTTGCGTCCGGGTTGGATGGCCGCGTGGTGCGGCGATGTCAACCTTGATGCCGGGCGGCGAAAGGGCCATATGAAAGGCCAAGAGACAGGAGCCGGACCAATGCAGACCCGCAACAAGATTATGGAAGATATAAGTCAGCTCATGACCAACGCAATGGGCGTGGCCCAGGGCGCGAAGGATGAGGCCGAGACGGCCGTGAAATCGGTGATGGACCGCTGGCTGGCCGATCGCGATTTTGTCACACGCGAGGAATTCGACGCCGTGCGCGCCATGGCCCAGAAAGCGCGTGAGGAAAACGAGGCGCTCAAGGCTCGGATCGACGCGCTTGAGGCCAAAGAGGGCTGATTTACGCTCCGGCGACGGAAACCCTCTGTTTCCAATCAGTGCCAAGATGCCTCTGAATTGACCGATTTCAGCCCGCTGATGGCGCGGTTGTGATGGGATTATCGGCGTAGGCGCAGTTGCGCCTTGCTGTTCCCAATACACGAAAGCGATCATGTTCGGCCTAAGCACCTATATAAGCCTGATTCTCGCGGTCGCCCTGTTGCTGGCCGTGGTTATCGGGCTGCCCCGAATCCGGAGACATATCGAACGGCGCCGGCAGGACATCGCACAAGATGCAGTGCCGCCTCTGAACACGGTTCGCAAGGCACCGGATACCGGCCCGCGCGGCCGAATATAGCGGCCCCTCGAACCCCGGACCGGGGTTTGATCCACACCCCCGATTTATCTGTGGATAGGTTCCCCTGGCGGGCCGTTTGGCCGTGATCTTGCGAAATTATTGCTTTACAGGATGGTCCCGACCCTCCACCATATCTGGTATGGGGTCGGGTTTACCCCGGCGACCCATAGTGGAGGCACCCAGCTTCTAGTGGGGTGTGTGGATCCTCGGACCCGCCGCTTTACCGAGGCTGCCAACGAGAAAAAAGAGGCCTGGGCAATGTCACTATCCGAGCAGTATCTGGAGGTCGATGACCTTCATCCCATCGACATCGTGGAAACACTGGCGACCCGTCACGAATGGGATTTCGACCGGGTTGCCGATGATCAGATCGCAATGGCCATCGAAGGACAGTGGCGCACCTATTCGGTGACGCTGGCCTGGTCTTCGTATGACGAAACGCTGCGGATGATCTGCACCTTCGACATGGAGCCGCCCGAAGGCGCGCTTCCGGCACTTTACGAGGTGCTGAACCTGACCAATGATCGTTGTTGGGCGGGGGCCTTCAGCTTCTGGCAGGCGCAGAAGCTGATGGTGTATCGCTATGGTCTGGTGCTTGCGGGCGACCAGATGGCCAGCCCCGAACAGATCGCTTGCATGGTCGAAACCGCCGTGCTGGCCGCGGAACGCTATTATCCGGCCTTCCAGCTGGCCTGCTGGGGCAATCAGACCCCGGAACAGGCGATGCAGGTTGCCATTGCAGAGACCTACGGGCGGGCCTAACCTCTGCCGGCGATAAATGCCGGGGGACGGGATGAGTTTAGACGATATCAAGGCGCGCGGCCTGGTGATGCTGGGCTGTGGCAAGATGGGGCAGGCGATGCTGGAAGGTTGGCTGGCCGGTGGCGTGCCCGCAAATGCGGTCTGGGTGATTGACCCGTTCCCATCGGATTGGGTGCAGGCGCAGGGCATGCAGGTCAACGCAGGCCTGCCCGAAAACCCCGCCGTTGCGATTATAGCCGTTAAACCGCAATTCATGGATCAGGCGCTGCCGCAGCTAAAACCGCTCGGCGGCGGTGGCACGCTGATTATCTCGGTGGCCGCAGGCACCCCGATTGCGACATTCGAGGCCATATTGGGCAAAGGCACCCGCGTCATTCGCGCCATGCCCAACACCCCCGCCGCCATTGGCAAGGGGATCACCGCCATCATCGGTAATGCGGATGCGGGCCCGGGCGATGCAGATCTGGCCGAGGCGCTGTTATCTGCCGTCGGGCAGGTGGTGCGCCTGGATACCGAGGATCAGATCGATGCCGTCACCGGCGTGTCGGGCTCGGGCCCGGCCTATGTGTTCTATATGATCGATGCGCTGGCCGCCGCTGCCCGCGCCGAAGGCCTGCCCGATGACATGGCGATGCAATTGGCCAAGGCCACCGTTGCGGGGGCAGGCGCGCTGGCCGCGGCGGCGGATGACAGCCCCGAACAATTGCGCATCAACGTGACCTCGCCAAACGGCACCACCCAGGCCGGTCTGGAGGTCTTGATGGATGACAAGGCGGGCCTTGCCCCCCTGATGCGCGCCACAGTGGGTGCCGCCGCGGGCCGCAGCCGGGAGTTCAGGGCATGAACGACGAGATCAGCTTCGACGATTTTCTCAAGGTCGATATCCGCGTCGGCACCGTGGTCCGGGCCGAGCCCTTCCCCGAGGCGCGCAAACCCGCCATCAAACTCTGGGTCGATTTCGGCGGTGACCTGGGGGTGCGCAAATCCTCGGCCCAGATCACGGCGCATTATACGCCAGAGGCTCTGATTGGCCGGCAGGTGATGGCGGTGGTGAATTTCCCGGGCCGCCAGATCGGCCCGATGCGCTCCGAGATCCTGGTGTTGGGCCTGCCCGATGAAAGCGGCGAGATCGTCCTGATTGCGCCCGATCTTGCGGTGCCAAATGGCGGGCGGATGCACTGATGCGGATGCTGATTTCGCGCGCCCTGCCACCATCGGTGATGGCCGCCGCCGAGACCCGCTTCGACGTGACCGCGCGAAATGGCCTCGGCCCGATGAGCGAGGAGGAGTGCATCGAGGCGCTGGCCAGCCACGATATCATGCTGGTCACGCTTGGCGACGCGCTGACGGCGCGGGTGTTTGATGCCGTGAAAGTGCCGCGCCGCCGCCTGATCGCCAATTTCGGTGCCGGCTATAACCATATCGATGTCGATGCCGCCCATGCCAGGGGCATCGCGGTGACCAACACGCCCGGCACGGTGACCGAGGCCACCGCCGATATCGCTATGACGCTGATCCTGATGACGGCACGGCGCGCGGGCGAGGGCGAGCGGATGCTGCGGTCGGGCGGCTGGACCGGCTGGCACCCGGTGCAGATGCTGGGGCTGCATGTCACCGGCAAGCGGCTTGGCGTCATCGGCATGGGCCGGATCGGGCAGGCCGTGGCGCGGCGCTGCCATTTCGGCTTTGGCATGGATATTTCCTACACCAGCCGCAGCGAAAAGACGCTCGATTTTCCCGCCGCCCGGCTCGATCTGCCCGACCTCATGGCCACCTGCGACATCGCCGTGGTCGCGGTTCCCGCCGCCCCCGAAACCCATCACTTGATCGACGCCCGCGCCTTGGCCGCCATGCAGCCCCATGCGATCCTGATCAATATCGCGCGTGGCGATATCGTCGATGAAACGGCCCTCATTGCGGCCTTGCAGGCGGGGCAATTGAGCGGGGCAGGGCTCGATGTCTATGAATATGAGCCCGTTGTGCCTAAATCCCTGATCGAGATGGAAAACGTCACGCTGCTGCCGCATCTGGGCACCGCCGCCCTCGAAGTGCGCGAGGCGATGGGCCGAATGGCGCTGGCCAATGCAGAGGCCTTTGCCAATAGCCAGCCGCTTATGAACCCCGTTTGAAAAGAACGGCAATCGCCGCCACGCCCTTTCATTTTGGTGGAAATACCTCAGGGGGTGCGGGGGACAGCGTCCCCCGCGGGTCGGCGCGCCGCAGGCGCGTCGAACCCGACCGGGACCGGCCCGATTTTAACTCGGTACCCGATCCCCGGTCGCTTCCCTGAAATGGGCTCGGCAAAGCGAGACATAGCGATCATTGCCGCCGACCTCGACCTGCGCGCCCTCGCGCACCGCCGCGCCGTTTTCATCCACCCGGATCACCATCGTGGCCTTTTTCCCGCAATGGCAGATCGTGCGCACCTCGCGCATTTCATCGGCCAGCGCCAGCAGGGCGGCGGATCCCGGAAAGAGCTCACCGCGGAAATCGACGCGCAGCCCGTAACACATCACCGGCACGCCCAGATCATCGACCGCGCGCGCCAGCTGCCAGACCTGATCGCGCGTCAGCCATTGCGCCTCATCGACCAGCACGCAGGCGCAGGGGCCTTGCGCCAGCCGGGCCGCGATCATCGCAAAGAGGTCGCTCCCGGTCGAATAGGTATCGGCCTCGGCGGCAATGCCGATGCGGCTGCCGATCTGGCCCTTGCCGGCTCGGTCATCGAAATTCGCGGTCAACAGATAGGTCTGCATGCCGCGCTCGATGTAATTGTAGGAGGCTTGCAAAAGCAGGGTCGATTTGCCCGCATTCATCGTCGAGTAATTGAAGAAGAGCTTTGCCATGTCTCGACCTTTTCCGGTTCCTTGTGAAACGACGCATGGGTTTTCGCGTTCGAGCCACAGGCGAAAGGCAGAGAAAACCGATTCAATGTCAACCGGAAACGCTCTAGGATGCGCCAAAGCCGCGCCCGGGCAGCACGCGTCCGGAGCAGTTAAAGGCGAAGAAAAAGGGGGAGGGAAATGTCCGACGCGCCGCATTATGATATCGACCCCGCTGCCTTCTGGGCCGACCCCTATCCCAACCTCAAGGCGATGCGCGAGATGGCACCCATTGCCTATGTGCCTCAACTGGATGCGACCCTGATCACCCGGCGCGACGACATCTTTACCCAGGAAAAGTGCATCGAGGTGTTTTCCTCGGACCAGCCCGACGGGCTGATGACGCTCCTGATGGGGCAGAACTTGATGCGCAAGGACGGTGAGGCGCATCTGGCCGAACGCCGGGCGATATTTCCGGCCCTTTCGCCCAAGACGGTCAAGGATGTCTGGCGCGCCTATTTCAAGGTTGCGACCACGATCATCCTCGATGAACTGGCCCCGCGCGGGGCCTGCGATCTGGTCACCGATTTCGCGATGCCGGTCGCGGCCGAGGCGCTGAAATCAATGACGGGGCTCACCAATATGAGCTATCGCGAGATGGACCGCGTCAGCCAGGGCATGATCGATGGCTGTGCCAATTACACGGGCGATATCGAGGTTGAAATCAACTGCCGCGATTGCACCACGTCGATCGACACTCATATAGATGCGCGGATGCCGGTGCTG
>CAXBGQ010000198.1:0-6021 GCA_963975135.1 uncultured Nioella sp.
CCGAGCTTGAGGTCGCCCCCGATGATGCGGAAGAGGTGACCAACCTGCTGCCGCGGGTGCTTGATGTGCTCAACGGCTATCTGCGGGTGATCGACATGCAGGAGCTGAACGACCCCCGCACGCTTGTCCGCCTGCGCGCGCAACTTCTGCGCCGCATCCAGATTGTCACCGGCGAAGTGCTGGTGCGCGATCTTCTTGTAACCGAATTCGTGGTGAACTGAATGGAAATGATCCTGAGAAATACCGCCGACATAATGCTGATTTCAGCGACCCTTGGGGCCGGAATTTTCTGTCTGATTCTGTCGCGTCGCCTAACCCGGCTATCGCGTATCGACAATGGCCTAGGCGGGGCGATTGCGGTGTTGTCAGCGCAGGTCGACGACATGAGCAAGGCGCTGGCCGAAACCAAATCCGGCTCGGAAGGTTCTGCCACCAGGTTGGAGGAGTTGAATACCGAGGCGCGGACGCTGCTGGAGGAATTGGAATTGATGATATCGGCCTGCCACGATGTTGGCGAGGCCCCGCCAGCCGCCTCCGATACCGCCAATGCGGACACAAATGCAGAGCCAAATTGGAACGTGTTCGAGGATCTGATGTCCGACGACGACGATGCCGACGCGGCCTGGCAGAACGAGGCCGCGCCTGAGGCCGTATCCGGTGCAAAACCTGCGATCATGTTCGGATCGCGGCGTCAAGCGACCGGGGACCGTGCGGATGCGACGATACCGCTGTTCCTGAAATCGAAATCGCTTCTCGCTGGTCTGGGATAAAACGATGCAACACCCGAGAACCCGAACGCGCCGTCGCGGGCCCTGGCAACGCATTGGGCTGATAGCCTTTTTCACGCTTTTCATGGCGTCGGGTGTTTTGCGAATTGGCACGCTGGACTTTGCCTTCGCCGCCGCCGGAGATCCCTCCGAGACGCCGCGCGAGACGCCAGCGGCGGCACAGGAAATGGTGCCAAGCATGTCGCTGGAATCGCTGGAGCTGGCGTTGGCGCGTGTGGTTGGGCGCGCCGAGGCGCTGGATGAACGCGAGGCGTTGATCGCAGAGCGCGAGCGGGCGGTCGAAGAGGCCGAGGCGATGGTCGCTGGCCAACTGGTCGCTCTGGAGGAGACCGAGGCCCGGCTGGAAGCGCTGTTATCGCTTTCCGATACTGCCGCGGAATCCGATCTCGAACGTCTGACCGATATGTATGAGACGATGGATGCCAGCGATGCGGCGGCCCTGTTTTCGCAGATGGACCCCAGCTTTGCCGCCGGGTTTCTAGGCCGCATGCAATCGGAGGCGGCTGCGGGTGTTTTGGCCGAACTGGATCCACCCATCGCCTATTCGATCTCGGTTCTTCTGGCGACGCGCAACGCATCTGCTCCGATGTCGTCTGCTGTTTCACCCAACGCACAACCCTGACGGATGAGACGGAATAGAAGGTAAACCATGGTAGGCATTCTTGGCATAATCGTGATTTTCGGAATGGTTTTCGGCGGTTATCTCGCCTCGGGCGGGAAACTTGGGATCATTCTGTATTCGCTGCCCTACGAGATGACGATGATCGGCGGGGCCGCGGTGGGCGCTTTCATGCTGTCGAACGATTTCGCCGGCGTGAAACATACGATCAAGGATGTGCTCAAGGTCTTTAAAGGCCCGAAATGGAAGCATGATGATTACCGTGATCTGCTCTGCCTGCTCTATGAATTGATCCGGCTTGGCCGCGAAAATGCCGTCGCCCTGGAGGAGCACACCGAAAACCCCGCCGAATCGTCCATTTTCAGCACCTATCCCAGGATCCTGGCCGATCGGGAAGCGGTGGATCTGATTTGCGACACGCTCCGCTCGGCCTCGCTCAACTTCGATGATCCGCATCAGGTTGAGGATGTTCTGGAAAAACGGCTTGAGGGCAATCTGCACCACGCGATGCACTCGTCGCACGCACTGCAAACCATCGCTGACGGCCTGCCCGCGCTCGGCATCGTTGCCGCCGTTCTGGGTGTGATCAAGACCATGGGGTCAATCGATCAACCGCCTGAAATTCTTGGCAAACTCATTGGCGGCGCGTTGGTCGGGACATTTCTGGGCGTGTTTCTGGCCTATGGGCTGGTGGGCCCGTTCGCGGCCCGCGTCAAAACCGTGATCGAGGAGGAGCATAATTTCTACGGGCTCATCCGTGAGGTGTTGGTCGCCAATCTGCACAACCATGCAACGAATATCTGTATCGAGGTTGGACGCCAAAACACGCCGGGCCATAACCGCCCCTCCTTCAACGACCTTGAGGATGCCTTGAAAGGGCTGCGGCAGGCGGCGGCATGAGGCTGCTGGCTGGCATTGCGGCACTCGGCCTAGCGTTTATCGGCAGCCTTGCCGCAGCCCAGGTCGTGCCGGTGCGATCGGGTGAGCATGACGGCTTTACCCGGCTGGTGGCGCGCATCGGGGCCGAGCGAGACTGGCAGATTATCCGCGATGAGGCCGGTGTCGTCATTCGCTTTTCCCCCGACGCGCCCGAATTTGATGTCTCGCGTGTCTTTGACCTGATCGGACGCACCCGTCTGACCGCGATCCGATCCGAGAATGGGCTGTATCTGAGCCTCGCCTGCCCCTGCACAGTCAGTATTGAACGCTTTCAGGACGACCTGGCCGTCATTGATATCAGCGACACACCCTATTTGCCCGGCACGCCACCTCCGTCCGAGCCCTTGGCCGCATTGCCGCCTGATCCCGCCGCCAGCCTGCCGCTCTTTGCTGGCACGCGGGCACCCCCGGCCCTGCCCGCACTGATCCCGCCCCCCCCGGTTCCGCCCTTCCCCGCGGCGACCGATATTGCCGGGCCCGGGATCGACGTGACCGATGCCGGCAATGCCCTGGCCGAGCAATTGGCCCGCGCCACGGCGGCGGGCCTGCTGGATGTGGCCCCCGGCATGTCTTTTGAGGCGGGCGATCCGATCGCGACCATGCCGGATGCCCCGTTTGAGACCGCTGAGACAGCGCCGCAAGTGCCCGCGCGCGGTGCACCTGCTGCTCCGAGCCCGCCACCTCTTGAAATGGCTAATGCGTTCGACCTGCGGACAAATACCCGGCCCGGACGGCTGCAACCGCAGCCCGCCGCCTCATGCATTGCGCCGCCCTCCCGGCCCGCCTCGCAATGGTCCGACGGAATGAGCTTTGCCAATGGGATCGGCGCGCTCAGATTAGGGATCTACGATGATCGCGGACAGCTTATTCAAGAGCGTGCGCAGCTGTTGGCGGAGTTCTATCTGTATTATGGGTTCGGGGCCGAGGCCGCCTTTTGGCTGGACCAGATGGACCGCCCGCCGCCGTTTTTCAGCGGGTTGGCGACCTATGTCGAATACGGAACATACGGCTGGCTTGGCGATTTCGACGTACGTGAGGGGTGCGACGCGGCGATGACATTCTGGCTGTTCCTCACCGGCCCCGGTCAGAACCGCCCAGATACCGACACCAGCGCCCGTATCCTGGCCGATTTTTTCTCCTTGCCCCCCACCTTGCGCGACCTCTTTGGTCCCATGCTGGCGCGCAATTTCGTCACTCTTGGCGACGACGCGGCCGCGCTTGAAATCAGGGCGAACTTGTACCGTGGCGGTCGGCTTGGGCATGAGACTCTGGCGCTTCTCGATCTGGATCTGGCCGAAGCCGCGCCCGACAACGCCGCCTTTCGCGCCAATTCCTCTGCGCCGCCCGCCCATGTCAGCAGCGTCAATGCCGTCGCCGCCATGACGCACCGGCTGCGCGCCCAGATCGACACCGAGGGCCGCGCCCGACCTGCTGATCTTCTGGCCGCCGAGGCGTTGATTTTTGAAACCAACCCTCCGCCCGATCTCAATGGCCTGGTTCATGTCACCGCGCTGGCCCACGCGCTGGCCGGCAATCTGGATCCGATCATGCAACGCCTGAACGCGGCCTTGGGCAGCGATGCCTCGGCCGCCATGCCGATCTTTACCGATGTCATTGATATTCTGATGGATCAGGGCCAGACGGCGCAGCTTTTGATCCTTCTGTCTTCGCCAGAGTTCGATCAGTTCGGGCAATTCCCGTCGCCGGCCTATCGCCGCCAGGTCGCGAATTACTTCCTGACACGCGGTCTGCCCGATCTGACACGCGACATCATCATGGCTGGCGACACCGATCGCGCGCCGGACCGGGAAATCCTGAACGCCGCCTTCGACCGGATCACGCGCGACCTGGCTTCCGCGTCCGAGGTTGAATCTCCCGTAGCCCTTTCCGATATCGCCCCGCCCGCGCCGGCCAGCAGCGCCAATGAGATCACTGCGTTATTGACCCGGAGCCGTGATATGCGCGCTGCGGTTTCCGCGCTGCTGTCGCCCTCTGTTCCGGGCAGCTAAGAAATTGGTAACTCTCTGAAATTATAACTTATTTGATCGAGTTCGAAATCGGCACCACCCAGCAGGGCGGGCTATGGTCAGAAAGGCCATGACAATATGAGCATACGGGATATTTTTCAGCCCACGATCCTGTTTGCCTTCGCGTTGATGTCGGTCATCGTGATGATGATCCTGCCGGTGCCGTCCTGGGTGTTAGACCTCGGTCTTGCGATGTCTTTCGGGCTGGCCATTTTGATCTTCACCGTCACGCTTTTCATCGAACGCCCACTGGATTTCTCGGCCTTCCCCACCGTGCTGCTGGCCTCGCTCATGCTGCGGCTGTCGCTCAATGTCTCCTCCACCAAGCTCATTATCGGCAACGGCAATACCGGCACCGGTGCCGCAGGTGGCGTGATCGAGGGCTTCGCCAATTTCGTGATGGGCGGCAACGTCGTGATGGGGCTGGTGGTTTTCGGTGTTCTTCTGATCGTGAATTTCATCGTGATCAACAAAGGGGCCGCCCGCATGGCCGAAGTTGGCGCGCGGTTCGCCCTCGACGGCATGCCCGGGCGCCAGTTGGCCATCGACAGCGACATGTCGGCCGGAGCCATCGACCATACCGAGGCCAAGGCGCGGCGCGAACGCGAACAGGCCGAGACGACGTTTTTCGGTTCGCTGGACGGGGCGTCGAAATTTGTAAAAGGCGATGCGGTCGCGGGGCTGATGATCACGCTTCTGAACCTCGTCATGGGGTTGATTTTTGGCACCGCGATCCATGGGATGCCGCTTAAAGAGGCCTTTGAAACCTACTCTGTTCTGACCGTCGGTGATGGTCTGGTCTCGCAAATTCCTGCCGTCATCATCGCCATTGCATCGGCGCTTTTGCTGGCGCGCGGCGGCACCTCGGGCGCGACCGATGTGGCGCTGTTTACGCAGCTTGGCCGGCATCCCACGGCGCTGGCGACCGTTGCGGCCTTGATGGCGGTGTTCGCCGTCGTGCCCGGCCTGCCCTTTTTTCCCTTCGTTCTGGGGGCCGGAGGCCTCGCAGCGGCCGCATATTTTCGCGCCGCGACGATCCGCAAAGAGGCTGCGGCCACCGCCGAGAGCGTAGAAACCGAAGCGCCCGAAACCACGGAACGCATCGGAGATGTCCTGGAGCTGGACGATATCCATGTCGAATTTGCACCTGATTTGGTGTCCATGGCGCTCGATCCCGCCAGCGGTCTTGACGCTCGAATTCGCAACATGCGCGACCACATAGCGCGCAGCTTTGGGATGATCCTGCCCGAGATTCGCCTGACCGACCGGGATGACCTGCCGCCGGGCACCTATTCCATTCGCATCCAGGGCGTCGAACACGCCCGGTCTGAGCTGGATATCGACGGCCTGCTGCTCTTGAAATCCGGCGATGAAAGCGCCTTGCCGCCGGGGCGCGATGTGTCCGAACCGGTCTATGGCGCGCCGGCGCGCTGGATCGCGCCGCAAGACCGCGACAGGGCCGCCCTGACCGGGGTCACTGTCGTCGCTCCGGGCGAAGTTCTGGCGACACATCTGATGGAAACGCTTAAGAAAAACCTGTCGCGGCTGCTGACGTTCAAGGCGCTGCAACGACAGCTCGATGCCTTTGTGGAGCTTTCCGACCCGACCCGCTCCGAAGGCAACCGCCGCCTTTTGAACGAACTTGTCC
>CAXBGQ010000199.1:0-6016 GCA_963975135.1 uncultured Nioella sp.
GATGAAGCGGCTCAGCGATATTGAACTGAACAGCTATCTCGCCAGCGACGATTGGCAAGGCAAGGCGGGCGGCTATTCGATTCAAGGGCCCGCGGGCGCGTTCATTCCGTGGATTTCGGGCAGCCATTCGGCGATCATGGGGCTGCCGCTTGCCGAAACCGCACAGCTTCTGGCGGCTGCGGGCTGGCCGGTCTGGAGGGGATCGTGAAGGGACGTAGCGTTGTTTTGGACCGGATCGGGGACCGCCCGGCTGCGGCCTTGATGGTCGACGGTCGTCTGGAGGACATCCTGATCGATCCGCCCGAAGGCGGTGCGCCCGGCATTGGCAGCGTCCTGCGTGCGGTTTGTGACCGACCGCTGAAAGGGCAGGGTGGCATGATCCTGCGCCTGCCCGATGGCCATGCCGGATTTCTGCGGCAGGCAAAGGGCCTCAGCCCCGGGCAGGTGCTGCTGGTGCAGGTGACCGGGTTGGGTCAGGAGGGCAAAGCCACGCCGGTGACCACGCGGCTGCTCTTCAAAAGCCGCTATGCCATTGTGACGCCGGGTGCACCGGGGCTCAATATTGCGCGTTCGATCCGCGATGACGAGGAACGCGACCGCCTGCTGGAAATCGCACATGCGGGCATGGAGGGCGCACCGGCGCATTTCGGCCTGATCCTGCGATCTGCGACCGATGGGTTGGCCGATGACCTGCTGCTGGACGACATCGCCGCGATGCGCAATCTGGCTGAAGCAGTGACCGCTGATATCGACGGCCCCCCTGAGCTGCTCCTCGATGCGCCGGATGCGCATCTCCTCGCCTGGCGCGACTGGTCTTCGCCCGTCCCCGACGCGATCGAGGATGGGGTTGGGGCGTTCGCCGCGCATGGTGTTCTGGAGGCGCTGGATGGGATCCTCGCGCCTCAGGTACCGCTCGGCATGGATGCCTCGATGATCATCGAGCCGACCTCGGCGCTTGTGGCCGTTGATGTGAATACCGGGACGGATGCCAGTCTGGCCGCCGGTCTCAAGGCCAATCTGGCAGCGGCCCGCGATTTGCCGCGCCAGCTGCGCCTGCGCGGGCTTGGCGGGCAGATCACGCTGGATGTGGCACCGATGCCCAAGAAAGACCGTCGCCAGTTCGAGGACGCACTGCGCCGCGCCTTCCGGGCCGATGCCACGGATACGGTGCTAGCCGGCTGGACGCCCCTGGGGCTTTATGAGCTGCAACGAAAACGCGACCGCTGGCCTTTGAAAGATTTGATGCCGTCATGACCTGCCCGATCTGCAAAAAAGCGACGGATGAGAAATACCGCCCGTTCTGTTCGCGCCGCTGCGCCGATGTCGATCTGGGCCGATGGCTGACGGGCAGCTACAGCGTGCCTTAGGATGACCCCGAGGATGCGGAACAGGCCGCCACGGCAATTGCCGCAGAAGGAAAGCGCTTACATTAAGGGCGGAATTGAAACTGCCCCGCTTGCGCATTGGTAACAAGTTTCATCGAAACTGGACTTATGAACATTGCTGAGCGCGCCCACAGGCGGCGTCACGCAGGAATTGATGCTTTCGGCGTTACTATCTGTTGCAAAACAACAAAACAGATATATCCGTGTGTTTCCCCGGTACCTGAGGTGCAAAAATCGGACCAGAAGGCCAGATTTCGCATCAGTCCAGACACGGCCATCCATCAGTCCAGTTCAAACGATTTTCTTGACGCAAGCCCCCCCGGCCTCGCAAGCTGACGCACGCGACAGGTCGTGCGACAAGATCGGCCACGTAACACACAGGGAGAATTACATGAAAAAGACGCTTCTTTCGGGGGCCGCCGTTGGCCTCGTCATGTCGGCAACGTCAACGTTTGCACAGGGCATGGATGAACTGACCGTTGCCTATTTTCTCGAATGGCCGATGCCGTTCCAATACGCCAAGCAGATGGGCATCTATGAAGAAGAACTGGGTGTAACCATCAACTGGCGCGCCTTTGATACCGGCACCGCAATGTCGGCGGCCATGGCCTCGGGCGGTGTCCAGATCGCCATCAGCCAGGGCGTGCCGCCCTTCGTCGTCGCGGCTTCTGCCGGTCAGGATCTGCAGGTCGTCGATGTGGCGGTCAGCTATTCCGAGAATGACAATTGCGTGGTCAGCGCCGATATGGAGATCGACGCCAGCAATGCCGCCGACCTGGCAGGTGCCCGCGTTGGCGTGCCGATTGGCACCGCGGCCCATTACGGTTTCCTGCGCCAGATGGAATATTTCGGCGTCGATGTCAGCAGCCTGGAAGTTGTGGACATGGCACCGGCCGATTCCGCGGCGGCACTGGCTCAGGGCGCGCTCGACATGGCCTGTGGCTGGGGCGGCGCGCTGCGTCGGATGCTGGAATATGGCAATGTGCTGCTCAGCGGGGCAGAAAAGCAGGAACTGGGCATCTATGTCTTTGACGTGACATCCGTTCCGGCCTCTTTCGCGGAAGAAGAGCCTGAGCTTCTGGCTGATTTCCTCGCCATTACCGGCCGCATGAACGACATGTGGAATTCGGGTGAAAACACCGCTGAGATGCTGCCCGTGATCGCGGCCGATGCCGGTATGGACGAAGAGGCAACCGCCGCGACAATGGCCGGTTTCGAGTTCCCCTCGATCGAGGATCAGCTCTCTGAAACCTGGCTTGGCGGTGGCACGCAGGCCTTCTTGCTGGAGGTTGGCAACTTCTTTGTCGCGACCGGCAATATCGACGCGGCGCGCGACACTTATGAGGGCGCGGTCAATATCGGCCCGCTGATGGCCGCAAACGGCGATATGTAGACCCAAACCGGGTCAGCGGCGGGGCAAGAGCCTTGTCGCTGACCCTGCCTTTGACGACCCCTGCTACCTAGAAGGAATGGCCGCCATGACGGGGCTTGTGCTCGACAAGATTTCCATGCGTTTTGACCTGCCCGACGGTGGTGCGGTTCAGGCGCTGAAGGATATCACGCTCAACATCAGGGAAGGTGAGCTGATGTCGGTTCTGGGGCCATCGGGCTGCGGCAAGACAACGCTTTTGAACATTCTGGCGGGGTTTTTGGCCCCGACCGAAGGCACTATCGAGCTCAATGGCCATTACGTGACAGGCCCTGACGCCGAACGTGGCATGGTGTTCCAGAAAGGTGCCCTGTTCGAATGGATGAGCGTGCGCCAGAATGTCGATTTCGGCCCCCGCATGAAGGGCATGCCCAAACGTGAGCGCGACGAGATTACCGACCACCTGCTGGAGGTCGTGGGCCTTCAGGAATTCAAGGAAAAGGCGGTCTATGAGCTGTCTGGTGGCATGCAGCAGCGTGTGGCTTTGGCGCGATGTCTGGCCAATGACCCGGATGTGATCTTGATGGATGAACCGCTTGGCGCGCTGGACGCGCTGACCCGCGAAAAGATGCAAGGTCTGGTGCTGAAACTGTGGAAAGAGACCGGCAAGACCATCATCCTGATCACCCATTCGGTGGAGGAGGCGCTGCTTTTGGGCGAACGCCTGATCGTCATGGCCCCGCGCCCCGGACGCATCCACAAGGAATATAACCTGCCCTTTGCCGAACGCGGCGTCGATGCCGATCTGCGCGATGTGAAGCGAACCGATCTGTTCGGCGAAACCCGCGATGAGATCCTGTCGATGATCTGGGACATGGAAGAAGAGATCATGGGACGCACCGAGGGGGCCGCCTGATGCTTATCGCAGCCATCTATGTCGTAATCTTCGTGGCCGCGTATTTCGCGGTCAAGGCCTTCACCTCGATGCGCGAGGCGCGTCACGATTTCACCTCGCTCAAGACCGTGACATTTGGCGATGAAAGCGCCGTGCGGCCCAACCGGGCGGCCTCGATCATCTCGGTCGTGTCGATCTTTCTGATCTGGGGGGCGTTCACCGGCTCAAGCATCACACCGATCCACGTGCCGGGCCCGTTTCTGGGTGAAACCGAGTTTACCTATACGGCCGAAAACGCAGCCGGTGAGCGCGATGACGCGACGGTGCGCATTATCGTTCGGCCCGTGGGCCAGGAAGTGGACCTTCCCGAAGGCGATGGCGGCGGCGGTGGTTTTGCCCTGGATGACAGCGTTGCAGTTGGCGGCGGACGGTCCAGTCTGATCCAGACCGGCGAAAATGATGATGGTGCCGACGAGGACGGGTTTCGCGTGGTCGCGATTAACGGCCAACCGTTGGAGCCTGAAGTGGGCGAGGTCGATATCGGCGATGGTGCGGTGACGCTCAGCCGTCGGGGCACGGTGCGGTTCACGCCCTATGCCGGTTGGCAGATGGAGAAGATCTGGTTGCCCGCGCCGGAAGATGTCTGGGTGCGTCTGATCGAGATATCCCGCGACGGCTATCGCGATTTTACCCTGGCCGAACATCTGGGCTATTCGCTGTTCCGGGTGCTTGCAGGCTTTGCGCTTGGTGCTTTGGTGGGTATTCCTCTTGGCTATGCCATGGGGCTCAGCAACTGGTTCCGGGGTTGGTTTGACCCGATCGTGGAATTCATGCGCCCGGTGCCGCCGCTGGCGCTGATCCCGCTGGTGATCATCTGGTTCGGAATCGACGAAAGCGGCAAAATCTTTCTGCTGTTCCTGGCCGCACTCTGGATCATGACAATCGCGGCAAGGTCGGGGGTTTCGGGCGTGACGATCTCAAAGATCCACGCGGCCTATTCGCTTGGGGCCTCGAAAAGCCAGATCATGCGCCATGTCATCATCCCCAACAGCCTGCCCGAGATCTTCACCGGCGCGCGCGTTGCGATGGGGGTCTGTTGGGGCACGGTTGTGGCGGCAGAATTGGTTGCGGCCGAACAGGGGGCCGGTCAGATGATCGTGGCGGCGTCCAAGTTCCAGCTGACCGATATCGTGATCATGGGGATCATCCTGATCGGCATCATCGGCTATGGTATCGACATGCTGATGCGGTGGGCCGAACGTATTCTGGTGCCTTGGAAGGGCAAGGGCTGAGCCTGGGCGTTCAAGGTCCGGCATATGCTGGATCGGAGTCTTCCTGATGCGGTGCCGCATCTGGAGCTTAGTCGCTTCTGGGCCGCGTTCGCGGCGCGGCTCGTGAGCGAGAAGCGGCGCTCCTGCTGGCCGACGTGATAGCTGCAGGCCCGAATAATCCACGCCAAAGCACCAATGAAATCGCCGCCGCGCATGGCGTATCCAGCCGCCGCATTCAGCAAATCCACCAACAATTGCGCGCAGATCGGGATGCAGAGGCTCGAAAACAGGTCAGGACAAGGCGCGGCCACCCGGGATAGGCGCAGGACTGCGATGCTCTTCCGATCTCAAAACCAAATAGGAGGGAAACCTTGTGATACCGAAAAAGGCGCTGCCCCCCCTTTTGACTAACCCGCGCCGCGCCGCATCGCGACGAAAAACGCCCCCCATTTCCCAGGGGGGCGCAGATGACATTCCAGTATCGGACGTGGCTCAGCCAAAGACCTTGGTCAGGGCCCGATCGACGGCATCGGTGATCTCGTCGATATCATCGGCCGTGGCGATCAGGGCGGGGCTGAAACAGAGCGTGTTGTTGAAGCCGGGAACGGACCGGTTGGTCGCCCCGATGATCACGCCTTGCGCCATGCAATCACCAACCACGGCCTGCACCCTTTTCTCATCCACGGGCGTGCGGTCGGCCCGGTCCGAGACCAGTTCGGCCCCGATGAAAAGCCCCTTGCCGCGCACATCGCCGATCACGGCGTGTTTCTCAGAAAGCGCCGCGAGATTGTCCATCATCCGGGCCCCCATGGCGGTGGTGTTGTCCAGCAGGTTTTCTTCCTCGATGATCTTCATGTTCTCGATCGCCGCCGCAGGCCCGGCGGTGCAGCCGCCGAAGGTCGAGATGTCGCGGAAATAGTTCAGCGGATCGCTGACATCATCCTTGAACATGGCGAACACCTCTTCGGTGGTCACCATGCAGGCGATGGCGGCATAGCCCGAGGCGACGCCCTTGGCCATGGTCACGAAATCGGGCTTGATGCCATATTGCTGATATCCGAACCAGCTGCCGGTGCGACCGACGCCGCAAACGACC